>NZ_JALBWT010000020.1:0-92307 GCF_023845525.1 Sinobaca sp. H24 | reverse complement strand
TTTTTGCCCATGGGGTAACTTTTAAGAATCCAAGCGTGTTTGTTGCTTTTCTTCAAGGGCACGGGGGCAAAAAAGCGGAACAACACAAAGAAAAAAGGCATGATATAGCAATTATATCATGCCTTTACTGTTCATATATGTTTAGGCTACTCCATGCGTTAGAACAGCCTAAACTAAAAGGGGAGTACATAAGGAGTATAGTAAACGAGGTTTTCTATGTAAATAGATACAATCTAATGTATAAGCGTTTTTTAACAAAGTCAAAGTGTGGTGATAGACCTATTTTTCTTCTTGGCTGTCTTGAATTTTGACAAGAATGTGGATATTTATATAGAAAAAGCGATCTTTATGGGTGTTTTTGCGAAAGAAACAACTCGATTGTAATAGAAGCAGCTTTATTGTTGCTCCACACGAGGTAGTGTCCGAAAATTACGCTTATCGTTATAAATCCGCACTTTTCTGACGTTCTCCCCAGTATAAAACATCCCACTTGAAGGGAATAGAGCAGACTGTCTTAGTTGTCTTTCTTTTTCATCCGTTCTGCCCAAGGTTCGATAGGTAAAGACTCATTCTTTAATCGGTGTACTCGAGGGTCTTCCATAGGTTTGAGTCAATCGTTTATCGTCAAGCAAGGCCTAAAAAGCTACTCCTGAACCGCTTGTTCTTTAAATATGTCGCTCATAGCCAAAGCAAACACCCCAAAATGTAGATTTTACTCTAACGTTTGGGGTGCAGTGCCTTAGGAGAGCCTCTTGTTTGAATGAATTACGAAGATAAAAAAGCTAAAAGTTCTTTATTAAAGGTCTCTGGCTCATCGTAAATCGTGCTGTGGCCACTTTCCTGAAACGTGACAATAAAAGAGTTTTCCACTGTTTTATTCATATGCTCCGCAAATACAAACGGTGTTAATTGATCTTTCGTCCCATGGAAAATGGCAGTCGGCACGGTAATGCTTTTCAAGTCCGGGCGTAGATCGGCATCACGAAGCGATTCAGCGACACCGACCATTCCAAGAGAGGAGGAGGCCATTCCCATATCCTGAAAATGGGCGCGCAGGGCATCGCTCGTGTTTTCCCCTAGAAACATCTGGCCTACTTGTTGAACGGTGGCAGCCCGGTCTTGAAGGGCGCCTTGAATAAGTCCATCTACATTTTCTGTCGGCAGACCGTCTGCAAAGTTCTCCGATTGGGTCATCTTGGGAGCGGCGGCACTGGCGAGGACAAGCTTAGATACTCCATGCCCTTGATGGCGTCCCATATAACGGGAAGCCACGCCGCCTCCCATGGAAAAACCGACCAAAACAGCCTTTTTCAGCGAGAGTTTATCAAAAACCACACGGATGTCGTCGGCTAGCTGATCATAGCTGTAACCGCTACTGATCGTATCAGATCGCCCGAACCCACGCATATCAATACCGATAAACCGATAGCCCTGATCGGGAAGAACGTTCATTTGCTGTTCAAACATTTCGTGATGGACCGGCCAGCCGTGTATAAACACTACGGGAGGGCCGCTTCCTATATCTTCGACAAATAAATGCACCTTCGGTTCTACTTCAATGTAATGACTCACACGTACCACTCCTTTTAGTAAATGGGGTTCAGTGAATACCTTTCATATTTAACTAATGTTTAATTAGTTGCATACTATGTATGCATTCCTTTTTCTACCGGTTTTTAACCCTGTACGTGGTTTCGACCGATTTTAACATTCAAAAAGACAAAAGATTAGGGACAGACATGTCCATATATGATCTTAAACCTAAGCGTAGGAAGTACATTCCCTGTTCATTTGACGGGATATCGTAGCGCCAGCGATATTGGAACGACTGATGAAAAAATATAAAAGGAAGAATATCGAAATGAGCTTTTCTAGAAAAAGGTTTCAGACTGGCTCCGGTTTCATTCAACCATCAAACGGAAAAACGATAGAGAAATCAAAAAGGAGTTGACCTGTTATAATGTACAAATACCGAATTTTCATCATCGATGCTAATGGAGAAGAAAGTTCTAACAAACTAAACAGAGAAGATCCTAATAGAAAACAGAGAAATCAATTTTCCACCTTTCAAGAAGCCATTGAACGGTATAAGCATTATAAAAAAATATATCCAGCCTATTCCATTAAAATAATGAATATATAAATTTTCTTTATTTTTTCTAGAAATAGCAAAAAAAAGCCATAATGAAATAATTTTTATCAATAATTACCAATATTCATCGATAAATGCCCTCTCGACCGACGTATAAATAAAGAGGTTGAAAGGAAGAGGGAGAGAGTAAAGATGAATAATGAAAACAGAACCATGTTGTCTGTCAATGGAGCGGCCTTACTGATAATGGGAGTGGTTTTCCTTCTACATCAGCAGTTTCATTTTTCTGCATTGCTTCATAACCGACAACATGAAATGAGTACCCTTACTGGCGTTTCCTTATGGGCCACGATTTTTTAATCAGTTCTTCAGTCCTGTTCTATATCCTGGGTATCCTAAGCGCTCGTAAGAAAAAAATCAGAAGACGGCCCTATGAATCACATTATCTATTACGATGGCTTCCATGGGAACGATTGCTGCGAGAGATGGCATGGTTGAATATCATTTTGGTATCTTTATGTCACTAGCTGTGGTGGCATATTATTGAAGGATTCATTTACTATTGTTGGTAGCCGGTTTGTACGCGGTTCATCATGTAGCTGGTTTTTACTTTTTTACAGAAGCCGTTTATGGGGGCGCTGTTTATAATTTATTAATGGTGGGGGTCCACGCTACTTTCGTGATGATCGCGGTTGTTGCCCTCATTTTCCAAATCGTGATGGCGTCAAAAGCAGAAAAAAATCAACAAGTGGTGCAGGAAAAACAGGAACAAATCATTCAACAATTAATTCAAAATATTAAAAAAACGTCACACCAATTAAAAGAAGCATCCGTCGAATTATCTACCAATATAAGTGAAACGGAAAAAGCTTCCTAGCAAATTGGAGCCTCGATAGCGAATGTATCGCAGGGAAGCGAAGGCCAAGAACATCAAACCATAACGATGCACCAGGCGTTAGAACAAATATTAGATCGTGTTAAAAAAGTAAATCAACAGAATGACACGATTCAAGAGACATCAGCGGAATGGTCTCGTCAGTCTCAAAAAGGTATTCAGTCCTTAGCCCATAATCAGACGAATATGACCCGTGTGGATCAATCCTTAGCTGATGTATCGGCAGTAATGCATTCCCTAGAAGGAAAAACATATCAGATTGGTGAATCAGTGGAATCGATTACAATCATTGCTAATGAAACAAATTTGTTGTCTCTTAACGCCTCTATTGAAGCCGCTCGTGCCAGGGAACATGGAAAAGGTTTTGCCGTGGTCGCGCAGGAGGTACGAAAATTATCTGATCTATCCAATGCAGCAGCGAAGTCTATTCATGCCATGGTAGCGGACATTCAAGGATTTACCCGCCAGGCCTCCGAAACGTGGAAAGAAGGAGCGGAGGTAATTACAAACGGGCAGCACATGACTAAAGAGATCGAAGCCGTTTTGATGCAAATTACGAACGGAGCCGCCCAGGTAGAGACGCAATTGATCGATTCGGTAGCGGAAACCAATGAATTGCTTGGGAAGACGGATCAATTAGTCGCTGCATCTAAAGACATTCAAGCTGTCACTCATATGACGTCCAATGAAGCAAGGGCAGTAGCTGCAGCATCGACTCAACAAACGTCTAATATGAAGAACCTAACTCAAGTTATTCAAGCTATTGATCAGATGGCCGGAGAACTAAGTCAGAACGTTGATGAACTAAAAAGATCATCATAGATCATACATCCCGCAGGGAAAAGGCATTATTGGAAGAAAGGATGTTTACATGCATGATCAGTATCAATTAGAACAACAAATAGAACAACAAACAAACCCTCTGTTAATGCAGGCTAAATCAACCACCTCAAGTCGAATGTCTGTTTATGAAAATATTCATGCCCTGGCGCTGAATGCCCGCGATCGTTTACTGGCATTATGTCTTTATACGCACGAACAGCTTGTTAATAGTACGTCCCAGCAGACCAGGGATCATGAAGGCATTCTGTTAACCGTTATGGGTTTAATTATGCATTCTTCAGCCACTGAAAATGACGCTGTATTTCAGCAAAGTACCATGTTCCTACAACCATTAATGAAACAATTATTAGTAGATATTCCTTAAAAAACCTCTGATTCTGTGCAGAATCAGAGGAAAAATAAGGAATAAAATGGCATGATGGAAAGAATTTTTGAACGTGTTAAGTCGTGCTGAAATAGAGCAAATGACGCATGCATTAATTAACGAGGCTAGGCAATTTCATAAGGAGGATCGAATCGCTGTATATTATCATTTCAAGAACAAGGCGGCTAATTATAAAGTAGACCTATTGGCGCTTTCACTTTACTTGCATGAGGAATTAAGCACATCTTCTCTAAATACTAAATCGTATGAATGGTTATTCTTAACTGCGATTAGCTTAGGTTGGCATCCCAAAGAAGAGGAAAATGTTGATATGTACAAAAAAATCCGGACTATACTCATCCCATCGCCAAACAGTTATTGCAGTCTTTATAATGAATAACGTATTGATATTTGAAGAGCAGATATCTCGAATTTTTTCTTATTGATGAAATAACGTGAAGAACTCTGCTCTATACTTGGTTCCTTCACGTTAATTAGTTGTTTTTATTAATTTCGACCAAGTGCTGCCTTATTGAGGTTTAAGTAATTAGACCAAAAAAACTCCCAACCAATATATAAAGGTTAGGAGATAAAAGAGGACGAAACTTCACATTAAAAGAAACAATACTTTGATGCAAGGGTTGTAATACTGTTCCTTTTGTACATATATTTAAACATATCCTTTGTGCTTTTAAGTTTTCAAATGATTTAACTTAGTGTATCTCCATGTCTTTTGAAAAGTGTGGAAAACAAAGTAGGAGTGATAGAAAATGAAAACGGAAAAAGAAAAAATGATCGCAGGGGAAATGTACAATCCTGCTGATCTAGAATTAGTCGAAAACCGAAATGAAGCAAGACGTAAGGGGAGAGTCTATAATCAAACATTGGAAACCGAACAACAAAAGCGGACAGCTTTATTAAAAGAGTTCCTAGGAGCCACCGGAGAAAATATCTACATAGAGCCCACTTTTCGGGTGGATTACGGCTACAATGTAATCGTAGGCGAGAATTTTTACGCAAATTTTGATTGTACGATTTTGGATAGTTGTGAGGTGCGATTTGGCGATAATTGTATGCTTGCTCCCGGTGTGCAGATATATACAGCAACTCATCCGCTTCATCCAACGCAACGAAATTCTGGTACAGAATTTGCAAAGCCAATTACGTTCGGAAATAATGTATGGATTGGTGGAAGTGCCGTTATAAATCCTGGAGTAACAGTAGGAGACAATGTGGTAATTGCATCAGCAGCGGTCGTCACAAAAGATGTTCCGAATAACGTTGTTGTTGGTGGAAATCCAGCTCGAATCATAAAGAAGATCGAGGTATAATGTAGCTTTTTATCGTCCTTACGCTGGATCTCGTGCTTTCAAGATACTCATTCAGCAGCTGATTGATAATACTAAAAAGTATCTTATCAATGAAAGCGTGAAAAGCCGTCAGCTGTTATATTCAAGGTGAGAAGGACGCTTATTAAAAACGTGCGTTATATCTTATAATTTGAAACAAAGGCTCTTTCCTACCAGTGATTGATAGAACCGAATACTTACGTACCTTGGCTGTATCTATCTGCTGCTTACTTTTTTGATTGGGTAAGAATATACGTTAGCACGTACAAAAAAGGGTGAAAGGTAGAGATCGATGTCTAATAGAACATAATATACTTTTCCGTGTCGTCTATCCTTCAGACGAAAGACGTTTGAAGGGAGGTGTTGAATGGTACTTTTTTCCTCTGTCTGCAATATTAGCTCCTATAATTGTCATCATTACAAGACTTTTATTCACTTATTGACTGTATAAGCGAGTAAGAAGTCATCATAGATGAGACACAGTAACCAAATAACCCCCCCCAAGTGGGGATGTTTTTCTCTGACAATAACTTCTGCCGGTCTTACAAGATGGAAGTCAGGAATATTTAACTATAGATAAGGCGCTGTTCTTCTGATACTCTAAGCCTATCCCTTAAAGTATAGATAGACGAAGATCCCATGAATAGTATATTAACGCCACTAAAACAAGACCTGGCTCCTCTCTTGAGAGAAAAGCCGGGTTTTGTTTTGGTGGTTTCTTTAATGCCGTTTCCATAAAAAAGTGAAAGGATCTTCTTCTCTTTTTTAGCACGAAAGCGAATGTTTTCTATGGTAAGTAAATGCAGAACCATGATTTCCTCTATATAAAAAACTCCAAAAAAAGCAATTTTCTAGATGGGACTAAGAAAAACTTTGCTTATTGGGCATTTTTTGCTAGTTATCTACATAGTCTTCTCTTTTTCTTACCCTCTGTTTTGCCCATATAGCGTGTTATCCGCTACATATGGGCAGATTATATGTATTTGATTACTTTGGCAGGTTTTCCTCCTAGACAACGTTGGCTGGCACATCTTTTATGACAACAGCTCCAGAAGAAATAACCGCATTGTTTCCCACCGTAACATCTGGATTAATGATGCATCTTCCTGCGAGCCACACGTTGTCCCCAATGGTTATAGGTTTAGTATATTCGATTTCTGTCCCTTCTGTAGGACCTTTACCGAAAGTATACTGTGGCCAGGCGGCTAGGCTAAACGGTGATAGTCTCCCTTCTTGTACCACCTTACCTATATTTTGATCTGAGACTTGTTTTTAATGCTAAATGTCTTCATGAGTTCTCAATAAGGGAAGTGATCCTCCATTCTTAAGCGGATCACTTTCCGTTTTACTTTTTCCGGATAAAACCGATTGGTTATCATCAAAAAAACACCTCCAGAACACCTCCAGATTAGATAGTGCACCCCGAAAGTTAGAGTGAAATTTAACGATTGGGGTGTTTTTTTCTGTCTCATATTATAGGTCCAGTCTAAAATAGAAGTTGTTTTTCTTCTGCGTCTGCTCTCCGTACAGGTATGATTTTCCATAGCGACTTATTTTCTATAAAAATAGAGGTATCTATCTGCTTCTTGTTTTCATTCCTGCTTTACGTTGAATCGCCTCTTGCCGATATAACAGGTATACATTCCTTAGACAAAGGATAAACGTCTTTCGATGCATCGGTAAAGAGAAAGAGAAACGGAGGCAATACATGAACAATATGGAAGGCACCTATCAAGGAGGTATGGTGGTTGTATCGGTTTTGATTGCGGCATTAGCCGCTTATGCTGCATTGGATTTAACCGCCCGCATGCGGCATTCACACGGCCGACGTCGGCTGTTATGGCTCTACAGCGGCGCGTTGGTGATGGCGATTGGCATCTGGTCCATGCATGTGGTGGGAATGGTAGCGTTTCGGATGGACATGGTGATGCGGTATGATCCCTGGCTGATGGCTCTTTCTTTTGGTGCCGCGGCTCTTGGCGCCTGGATTGCCTTTTGGACAATCAGCCGATCGGCCACGCTGCCCTGGCGCCGGCTGCTGCTTGCCGGTCTTTGTATGGGAGTTGCGATTGCCGCGATGCATTATATTGGGATGGCTGCGATGGAAGGGGTCGCTATTTCCTATCGACTGGGGCGCTATGTACTGTCCGTTCTTGTCGCTATCGGTGCCTCGTTAGCCGCGCTCATGGGCTTTCATGAACTGGCCAAGCGGCCCTCTTCCCGGGCCCTGTATGCGTGGAAAGGAGGGAGCGCTCTGTTGATGGGATTCGCCATCAGCGGCATGCATTATATCGGCATGAGCGCGGCTCGTTTTTCTATGCCAGAAAATGCCGCTCCCATCCCCGCCTACGCGATCGATAGCACCACGATGGCCATTCTCGTCGGGATCTTTGCGTTTCTCATTCAACTCTTTTTTGTCGGGGGCGCTCTGATTGATCGACGCCTGGTGTCTCAGTCGGACCAGCTCACCGACAATGAACAGCGCTATCAGTCCCTGGTTACGCACAGCGTCGATGCCATTTTTACGCTGGATCTGAAAGGAAGGTTTCGAACCATGAACCCACCCGGGGTGGCTTTGACCGGTATTTCGGCTGCAGATTGGCCCACCCTGGATGGGAAAGCCCTTTTCACGGACGACTCACTCGAACCAGCGGTTCAGCATTTTCAACGCGTTCTCGCTAACCAGCAGGCCGTCTATTTCAATACGGTGATAACCCCCAACGGAGCGCCGCTTCCGTTGAATGTCACGCTGATTCCAATGTATCTGCATGGCATGCTGGAAGGGGTGCATGGCATCGCCCGCGACATTTCTACCCAGGTCCAAGCAGAACAGGCGATGCATCGCATCGCCTACACGGATGCCCTGACGGGCCTCCCGAATCGGCGGGCGTTCGTCGAGCAGTTGGAACAAACGTTGGCCACGCCAACGGGCCAAGCCGTGCTGTTCTTTTTAGACCTTAATCGATTTAAAATCATTAACGATTCGCTTGGTCATACGGTCGGAGATCAACTACTTTGTGCGGCCGCCGAACGCTTACAAACCTGTGTGCCAAAGGAAGGACTGCTGGCGCGGCTCGGAGGCGACGAGTTTACGGTTCTCCTTCCCACGATTTGCGATAACGATGGGCCCACCGAGCTGGCCCGGCACCTTCTCGAAGCCTTAGAACGTCCTTTTCTAGTTGGCGAATATGAACTATCCACGTCAGGAAGTATCGGCATTGCGGTAGCGCCGGAAGACGGCGGCGATGCCGTGACGCTCATGAAGCACGCCGACATGGCGATGTATGCTTCTAAAAAGAGAAATCAAAATACGTATTCCTACTACCACGCTACCTTGGCCCTCAAGTCGGAGACGGTCCTCCAACAAGAGCAGGAGCTCCAACGCGGCATCGACCGAAACGAATTTTACCTGGAGTATCAGCCACAAATTAGCTGTATCACCCGTCGCCTTGTGGGCGTGGAAGCACTGGTTCGCTGGAAAACCGAGGACGGCACCATTCGTTCCCCTGGGGATTTTATTCCGTTGGCCGAAGAAACCGGATTAATTCTTCCCCTAGGGGCATCCATTCTAGACATGGCGTGTCGCCAAGCGAAAGAATGGGTCACAAACAAAACCCCCCTATCGGTTTCGGTGAATGTGTCAGCCAAACAGTTTCAATCCGAGGAACTGGTGGCTTCTATCGCTTCCCTTCTGGAAAAATATCAGCTGGCGCCAGAATGGCTTGAACTGGAAGTTACCGAAAGCATGACGATGGACCAATTGGATCGTTCGATTCGAATTCTGCACGCCCTGCGGGAGCTGGGGGTATCGCTCGCGATCGATGACTTTGGGATGGGGCACAGTTCCCTGTCCTACCTCAAAGACTTTCCGATTCAACGACTAAAAATTGACCGTTCGTTTGTGCAGGGGGCGCAGGACCATCCTAAAACCAAGCAAATTACCAATGCGATCATTGCGATGGGGCGTCATTTGCATATCGATATCACTGCGGAAGGGGCGGAGACTGCCGAGCAAGTGGCGTACTTGGAAGAGCAGCACTGTTCGGATATCCAGGGGTTTTATTTCAGCCGACCGTTGTCCGCAACGGCCCTCGAAACCAAGTACTTGATGAAGCAGGCCTCCTTTAGTGACGTAGAAAACAATGGCGCATAAAACTCGCCGTTGATTCTGGCTTTTGTACTGTAAAAAGGCTTTTGTTGATTGCTTTTGGCGGTTCAAACGGTAAACCAGCGATAAACCATCGTAGTTATAACTCTAGAGAGGGCGCTTCCTGACCGTAGTCTTTCACCGAACAACAGTATTTTAGGATGAATAAAGCGAAACCTATCGAACCAGTAGGATGTCCTTTTCTTGTCTAGATCTATCAAGAAAAACAACTGTTTTTAGGTGGAGCACTACCCTGATATGAAGAACAAAATGATCCTGACTATCAATAACGGAGTATTGTTTTTTATCATAATCCGTTACAAAAGTACGGATCCTTCACAGAGAAAGACGGTACTTTATAAAAAAAGAAAAAGATACTCCACCTGACATAACGACATAATACAATCAATGGCATACGGATAGCTATCGAATTTTCTTTAGCGAACTTAGCTTATGCAGGGAGGGGAATCTATATAAGGGACAGAGAAATGTTGTAGCTGTTACTATTGGAAATTTGAAGAATGGATGGGGTAAAGATAAGATAGTGGGAGAAGGTAATAGTAAAACATTCCATCTTGCGAGGTGAAAAAAGATGAAAGAGAATTGGGAAGGCGTCTTAGTCAAACTAGTGTATATTCAAAATGGGAAAGATGAGCTTCCATTTGTCTTCTTTTTTGATACCGTCCCTAAGCTGAAACAAGAATTAGAGGTATCAACATTTGAGGGTTTTCAAGTAGGGGATCCGTTAGATTTAGGAAAGCACCAACTAGTGGTATTTGATACAATGATCGATTATATGGAGAATGAATATGACGAACCGACGTCAGAAATTGAATCGGTTACATATTATGTGAAAGCAAGAAAATAAGCAGCAGTCATTAAAAAAGAAGCCAAGAGCCTTTTTCTATTCTTCAGCGTTGGGATAGAAATCTTTTCTTAGGAATCGGTTTTTTTAACTAAAGACTCAGTGAACGTTTCTAAATATTCAAAAAAGATCCAATCGTTCTTGTTGGGAGAAGCCAAAAAATTGTACGACTTCTTTATTTTGAATAATCATCACATTGATTCGTTCGTTTTCCATATCGAGATGGACATTGACTTCAGCCAGAGGTCGAAACTGGCTCCATAAGGGATCCACATTTGCTGTCCACTCCTTCATTTCATCCTTAGCAGCTTCTAACGATGCATGACCGGCTAGTAGATTTTCCACGTCTGTTTTTAACTGTTTGATGTGGTTTTTGTTTCGGTGAAGTGTGGTTAATTCTAGGGTGGCTGCCTGGCCTTTCGCTACTATTGTATAGGGATTAATAAAAACAGCGGGAGCCAAGTAGACATGAACTAAACTGGTAAACACCTTTAAAAATGAATCTTCGATCATGAGGCATTGCTCCTTTTCAACACATGGGCTCTCCGTATGTTTGGGGCGGCACGTCGCCAAGTGGATTTGACTGCAGCGGTTTCTTGCAGTACGTCCATCAACAAGTAGAAAAAGATCTTCCTCGTACGGTAGCAGCGGTGCATCGTGCAAGCACGAGTGTATCGAACCCAAGCGTAGGGGACTTGGTGTTCTTTGATACAAGAGGTGGCCCCTCTCATGCGGGGGGGCTCCACTGGGTAACGATTTCCAGCATGGACAGTAGTTATGGGGCCCCGCGTTACATCGGCGCCGGACGTGTTTAATAGCTGTAAGATCGAACAGACCTTTCTTCATTTGAAGAAAGGTCTGTTTTTTCGGAATTCTATTTGGTGCAAGAGTTTTAGGCTATTTGTATTTCTTTTCTCAGCAAGATCATCATTCGTTGTACCAGTGAATAAAAAGAAAATTTTTGGAAAGAATGCTCCATGTAACGGGCGATAATATTTTTCCATTTTCGATGTGTCTTTTGAGATACTAGTTCCAATAATTTTCATTCACTCGTTTTTATAAAAAGAGTGATTAAATGATTTCATAGATGTTTTTGTCGCCTTATTTCCTCAACATTTGTAAAAAGTCTGTCCTTCTTTTTAAGCTAGCTAAAGAAATTACAGTTTAGGAGGCAAAGCAAGATCTTTTAGTATAGACAAGCTTGTAGGGAATATCCGGCGTACATTTTTAGTATAAGTAGCAGTCGATGTGTTTTCATCCAGCGATAAAGCCAGCTCTAGTAAAGATTGATAGACAGCAAGATATCGTTTCACATGAGAGTGTTTTGGTTGCTGGAGCAATTGACGGTATGTAAAAAATAAATGGCTTAACAAAGCTTCTTTTGGATGAGAGGCGTGGACTTCTAAATGATACAAAATAGCGACCAAGTCATTTTGATGGGTTTTTTCTGCTTTTTCAACGAGCGTTTGTATTCTTGGTTCTACATTCATTATCGTTCCCCCTCTCTATAGACATAGACTATCTTAAATGGACATAGGAGTGTACAGGATAAACTCACTACATGCATGAGTAAGATTATATGAACGGCACACACCTTTTCCATTTCTTTATGGATTCCAACAGGGTCATTTTTGCTGCTGAAGATAAGCTTCCAACTGTTCATATAGTTTCAAAGCACCTTTCGGACTTACAACAATATTTTTTTGGTTAAAAAGAAATTTTCGTCACTGACTTTCCCGGTTAATGCGCAAGGATAGTCAGGCTGGTATTTTTGAAGAATAATCTTTTCATCTTCCGTGAATATTTCCACACGATCTTTTACCTGAAGATGGAGCATTCGGCGGAACTCCGCGGGAAGTATAAGCCTTCCTAATTTATCTACTTTTCGGATAATAGCAGTTGTTTTCATATAGATACTCCTCTATATGTTAGATGACGGATAAAAGGCGATTTTATCTCCTTACATATTTTACGAATACGTGTTGGATTCATCATCTAACGAATTTTTTGTTTTTTAGCTTCCTAGAGATTGGTTGTTCTTCGAGTGAGTTTTTCCTTATGTGATATCAAAGGCATTAATAAGGCAAGCATTTAACCAGATCCAACATCCAGAACCCAAAACGGTATAGTGGCGTTTTGGGAGATCATTCTTTCCCAACGCATAATAAGATAATAAACAATCAATTCCCAAGAGACTCTAACTCTGCTAATGCGCGTTCCCGGTGGATATATAAGACCGACTTTTCTTTGAGAAGCAATTGTTCTTTCACTAATTTACTGAAAATCATACTGACGGTTTCTCTTGTCGAACCAATCATATGGGCAATATCAGCATGCGTCACTTTCATATCAATGGACTGCCACTGTTCCTGCTCGGTGGTTCCCGTTTTTTCGCTGAGTCGAAGCAACAGATAGACCAAACGGTATCGGACATCGTGCAGCGCAATCTTTTCTGTTAAGCTGTAATTTTCCGTTAGCCTGTTTGATAACATTCGGATGAATTTTAAAGCGATTTTAGGGTTTTGTTCCATAAAATACTCAAATTCCTGTTTGCGCATCGTACAGATTTTACTGTCTGTCATGGTTTCGACGTACATATTGCCCGCACCGGCTGTCAGGCTGAATGAGGAGGTTTCTCCAAACATGTTGCCTTTGACAAGCACATCCACGGTTAATTCTTTTCCTTCTTCGCTAAGCTGGTACAATCGAACCTGTCCTTCTTTCAAGAAAAACAAGGAGGATATCTGTTGATAAGGAGATAAAAGAATGGTTCCTTTAGGCACTGGAGCCATGGTGCTCATACGATCAATAATTTGAAGATCTTCTAATGGCAATTCATTAAATAAATTAATTTCGGATAACAAGGTTAATTTGTCCATGAAAAGCTCCTTTTTGTTCTTATTTATCTATTATCATTAATTTACCATAAACTCGTTATGAAAGATGTGGGGCAGCTTACATTTTTCTTCCTCCTGTATTGGTATAGTCGCAGTATAGGAAGGAGAGATAGAATGATTCTCTATACCACACCCGGGTGCCCGAAATGCCAAGACGTACGCCTTTATTTACAGAACCAATCGATGCAATATACAGAAGTGAATTTGTTACAGGATTCCAAGGCATCTCAACAAATGGAGCAAGAGTTAGGAGAAGTATACGCACCGGTTTTATGGAAGAATGAGCAATTTATAGACGGAGAGACGTACCTCTATTCTATTAATTCGTAAGATGTAATCTATCTTACATCGTACAAAACCAAATCAAATTATACTACTCGTAGAATCATAAAAAAGGAGAGCGATAACATGAGCCAGAACATGACATTTGAAGTAACAGGAGAAGCTACAAAAATGACAACCGAACTACAAGCAAAAAATCACACGTTGGTCATCGACGAACCAGCCAATATGGGAGGAGATGACAAAGGAGCGGATCCTTTATCGACGTTACTTGCTTCTCTAGCAGGTTGTGAAAATGTTATTGCAAATATGGTCGCCAAAGATATCGACTTTAACTTGGAAGGTATTGATTTTCAGGTGTCTGGAGAGCTCGATCCCCGTGGATTGATGGGGCAGGCGGACGTAGACCCTTATTTTCAGCAAGTAACCATTAAAGCAACGGTAAAAACAGATGAAAGTGACGAACGCATTCAAGAACTGAAAGAGAAAACCGATGCACGCTGTCCAGTATTTACGACGTTTCAAGCGGCAGGTATTCCAATTGACGCGGAATGGACAAAAGCATAAGAAACAGAAAGCCCTCTCTTTTCATAAATAGAGGGCTTTCTTTTTATCGCTGCGTGTATGAAAATCATTCTATTCTAAGAAAATCAGACCCAAAAGGAGAGGGACAATGAGCGAAACATTTGTATTTGACGTATACGGTACGCTTTTTGATGTCACATCAATTGGAAAAGCCTGTGACACACATTTTTCGGGAAAAGGAGAGGCGATCAGCGCCACGTGGCGACAGAAGCAGATTCAATATACCTTCCTACGCCAGGCGATGGGAAAATACGTCCCATTTTCCGAGGTAACAAGGGACGCCCTGCGTTTTGCGGCAGATGAGCAGGACTGCACGCTCGATCAGAAAACAGAAGACGAGCTGTTGGAAGCCTATCAGTCGCTCACATTATTTTCGGAGAGCCGGGACGTGCTGAAGCGGCTCAAAGAAAAGGGCCATACGTTAATAGTCTTCAGCAACGGGGATCCGGTAATGCTGGACCCACTGTTAAAAGGGGCACAGATTGATACGTACCTGGATCATGTGTTGAGTATCGACACGGTGAAGCAGTACAAGCCGACGCCGGCGGCGTACAATCTGATTCTGGACACGATTGACGTGCCAAGACAGGAAATCACGTTTTTATCCAGCAATGGCTGGGATATCAGCGGCGCGAAAGCCTTTGGTTTCAACACCGCCTGGATTAACCGCAGCGGACAGCCGGTGGAAGGCCTTCACCAGCCGCCCCATCATGAATACGATACGCTGACTCCGTTAGCGGCGTGGTAATACTATCAGCCCCCTGAAAAGATCAGGGGGCTGATAGTATTTCCTCGTCTTCTTGTTTATTGATAAGAAACCAATCGTTGTACCATGACCTTTTGATTGATCGGCATAGAAAGATGAAGACTATGCTTGTTATAAAAAGAGGAGTCATAGGTTTTTATTTTCTCCGATGTCGCCCTTCTTAATCCCCATTCGCCTTATAGAAAATGATTTTTCTACGAGTGGGAGAGTCCCAGCCATTTTTGAACGGGAGCACGAAAATAATAGGTGATCCCCAGGAGGATAACAAACACCGAAATAGCAACAATAATCATCGTTAAGTTCCCGGAAGCAATACTAGCTCCTAAGAAGCTGTAAGCAAAGGTTCCAGGGAGCATGCCAAGAACGGTAGCGATGATAAAGGATTGGAAACGAACCTTGGAAATACCGCCGGCATAGCTGAGAAGATCGAAACTGACAAGCGGAATGAGTCTTAATATAAAAACATAAAGGAACCCTCGTTTTTTCATTTGATTAAACAAGTTTTCGGACCAGGAGAATCGATCCATGTTTATAACAGAACGTCCAAATAAACGGGCCATCACATATCCGGTTGTGGCAGCTCCGGTGGCTCCAAGAATAATGTAAAAAACGCCTGGAAAAACGCCGAACGCCAAACCGGCTCCAAGAGATAATACGGAAGTCGGAAAGAAAATCAGGGGACCGATGGTATAGACGAAGAAGAACACAAGTGGCCCCCACCAGCCAAAAGACAAAATGAAATCTCTTATATCGGCAGGACGGATCTCGAGGTGAAAATGGGTCGTGTACGATACGATGCCAAATAGAACAAGGATTGATGTGATTTTTATCCATGGAGGAATGGTTGCTTTCATTTTCTAATCTTCCTTTCGTTTACCCTGCTTAATTATTCATTGTAAAAGAAATGATAGCGATATGTTGTAAGACCCCTTACATTCTAAAGGAGAAAAAGTATGTATAGTTGGTAGTGAATGTATGTAAATATCAAAAAATGAACCGAAATGGAAGAGAACTCCATACGGTTTTCACATTTTCTTCATACCATTCCGTCATACTAAGAAATGCTTTAAAAAGATACTAATGCATATCTTTTACAGGCATGTACCAAAATAAAGGAAAAGGGGGAAGAGAGACCGATGATGTCTATGGGAAATGGAACGATGATAGGAATGATGGTGATCAGTATTCTAATTATCGGATTTCTTTTGTATTTCCTGATCGTTGGGATAACCAATACGATAAGGAAAAAAGAGCACACTACAGAAGGAAGGGAAATGCAAATACTCAAGGAGAGACTGGCACAGGGAGAGATCAATGAAGAAGAATTTCAACAAAAAAAAGAACTTCTTCAAAAATAAACCGACACGGAGGGGCAAAAAATGACCTTTTATAAAAAACCGTTTATTGTAGCGTTTACCCTGGCGACGGTACTCGTATTTGGCCAGATGAACTGGTCGGCGGAAGCCTCTACGAATCATGCAGGTCCACAGATGAACCAGGGGACCATGCAGGAAATGATGAACGGGATGGGGAAGATGATGCAGCAATGTCAGGGAATGATGCAAAACAACTAAAAATTACCACTGCCCCTTTTCAGAAGAAATAGACAGAACATCTGTAGGGAAAAATGAGTTTAATTCTTATGCTTTTAGTCCGTGGAATTTGTTTAGTCAATGTCCTGAAAGCTTTATTAAGATAAAAAGGAGGTGTTGACGCAATATGGTTATCCAAGCAAATATGTCCCCAAGCCATCGTGGAAGTGTGGGAAGAAACACGACCTTTTTTCAGTGAAAACAACATCCCCTTACGAATCAATCATTAGAAACATATATCAAATCAGAGGAGCTGTCTCCCCTTCTTATCGAATTAAATAAACGGATTGGCAGTTCTTCTTCTACTTGTACAAAAGGCGGCTGACAATGGAGTGTGTAAAAAGAAGTAGGTTACTTCTTAATCGTTAGATCATCCGTATAAAATTATGACAGGAGGGAACGATAAATGACTAATCATTATGATCTTATTGTTATTGGATCCGGTTCTGGTGGATCGATTCCCGCAGCCAAAGGCCAAAAAGCTGGATGGCGTGTCGCGATGGTGGACGATCGTCCGTATGGCGGCACGTGTGCACTGCGGGGGTGTGATCCGAAAAAAGTGCTGTATGGCGCTGCAGAATTGCAGGGTGCCCATGACCGAATGCGTGGGCATGGGATCAATGGGGAAACAACGATTCACTGGCAGGATCTTATGGCATTTAAACGAACGTTTACAGAGCTTGTCCCGGAGAAAAAAGAAAAAGGATTGAACAAACAAGGAATTGATACGTATCATGGCAAAGCCGTTTTCATTAATGAAAATCAGCTTATGGTGGAAGGAGAGGTGCTGGAAGGCTCCCGTATCTTAATTGCTTCTGGTGCCATGCCAACCCCTTTATCGATGCAAGGGGAAGAGTATGTAACATCTAGCGATGCTTTTTTAGAAATGGAACAACTGCCTGATACTATTGTTTTTGTAGGGGGAGGATATATTTCTTTTGAATTTGCTCATATAGCGGCACGAGCAGGATCAGAAGTTCATATTGTTCATCGTGGGGAGCGACCGTTAAAACACTTTGATGCTGACCTTGTTGATCTTCTAGTGAAAGCTTCTAAAGAAATAGGTATTCACGTTCATGCAGAGCATACGGTAACAGCTATCGAACAAAAGCAGAATAGATTAATAGTACAGACTCAAACCAATGAAAAAACAGTATCATTTCCAGCCGATCTTGTGGTCCATGGAGCTGGGCGCGTGCCTGCTTTAGACATGGATTTGGAAAAGGGAAAAGTTGATAGAGACAAGCACGGGGTTCAGGTAAACGATTATTTGCAAAGCCTGACAAATCCTTACGTGTATGCCGTAGGAGATGCAGCGTCCACGAATGGGTTGCCTCTCACTCCCGTAGCCAGTATGGAGGGTCATATTGCGGCTTCTAATATAATAAAAGGAAACAACAAGAAAGTGATATATCCACCGATGCCTTCGGTCGTTTTTACCGTACCTAAACTGGCTTCCGTAGGGATGACGGAAGAAGAAGCCCGGGCATCCGAGAAAAATATCGAAGTAATACACAAACAGGTAGCTGATTGGTTCACTTACAAACGAACGAACGAAACCCATGCCGCCTTTAAAATTCTGATTGATAAAGACAATGATCAGATAGTAGGAGCTCATTTCATTAGTACCGAAGCCGATAATTTGATTAATCACTTTACCACGGCGATACAGTTTCAGATTCCGGCAAAAAAATTAAAACAAACGATGTTTGCTTATCCAACAACAGCTTCCGATATTGCTCACATGTTATGACTCGTGTCTTATTATGTTTGAACAATAAAAAGCCAGTATGTTTAATAAGCTGCAAATTGAGTTCGTAAAAAAGAATGAAAATGAAGGAAGCCTACGTTTGATGGTTTTCTTCGTTTTGATTATCCGCGGTTCCTAGTGTCCAGCTTTTATGAGCGAATTAGAAGAAAGCAAAGAGAAGTTGCACTACCATGGAAAAGATGCTCTCTATGAAGATCATGGAACGTCCAGCGAACCTGCTTTTTTAACCGATGAACAAGGAAAACTTCTCTATCAGCAGAGAAAGACAAACGAGACCGGGACCAACGTAAGCTGACTTACATTTAAATACACAAAAAAATAGTACGGTAGAAAGATAACAAACAAAGGAGGTCTTATGATGCCCTTACCAGAAGGAAAGATGGAAGTCACTCTTTCGAATACCGCAGTGGTTCTTACAGATCCACAAAATGACTTTTTACGGGAAGATGGGGTCGCTTGGGAATTAGTTGAAGAAAGTGTGAAAGAAAATCATACGATTGAAAATTTAGAAATTTTATTAAAAGCCGCAAAAACACAGAAAATGAAATGTTTTATTTCTCCTCATTATTATTTCCCCCACGATCATGACTGGAAATTTGCTGCGCCTTTAGAAGAAATGATGCATAGTGGTGGGATGTATGATCGAAAAGGCCCTCTTACTATGGAAGAATTTCATGGATCAGGCGCCGATTTTTTACATTCGTTAAAACCTTATATTGAAGATGGAGAAACAGTCATCGCAAGCCCGCATAAAATCTACGGACCGCAGAACAATGATCTTATACTGCAACTTAGAAAGCATGGTATACAGCGGGTTATTCTGGCAGGCATGTCGGCTAATCTTTGTCTGGAGTCTCATATGAGAGAATTTCTTGAACAGGGCTTTGAAGTAGCTGTGGTTACTGATGCTACGGCAGCAGCGAAGCTTCCAGATATGGATGCTTATCAAGCAGCAATGATCAATTTTCGAATGATTGCAAACGCTATGTGGACTACAGAAGAAACGGTAGAAAAGATTTCCCTGTCCTAAATTAGTAAGCAGGGAAGGCGTAGTAAAGAACTTGAAACTAAATATGTAGCCGATCCACAGAGAGGCATCTTCTTTTCCTTCTTAAAGTAACTGAAAAGAAGAAAAACTTTTTTGAATAAAGGTATCTTCTTTTGGAAGACCTAAAAACAAAAACATCATTAAGAGGAGGCGAAAAAATGAAGAATAATACAATGACTGAAGAAGCATTCAAGCAGAGACAAAAGTCTGTTATGTTGGAAGGGGTCGTAGAGGAGCCGGTAAGGGTGAATTATACAGATGTAGGCTCGGGTCCTCCCGTCATGTTGCTACATGGAATTCCGACGTGGTCCTATTTGTATCAGGAGGTTATTCCGGAGTTAGAAGGCGAATACCGCGTGATTGCGCCTGACCTTCTGGGATATGGCTCTTCCGATCAACGGGATCGCTTTGACCGTTCCCTGCACATTCAGGAAAAATTGGTGATCAGGCTTATGGAAGAACTAGAATTAGAGCAGGTCCATTTAGTAGCTCATGATATCGGAGGAGGTGTAGGATTACTTCTTGCTTTGAATGAACCGGAGCGAATCAATAAGCTTGTTCTTTCTAATACCGTGGCTTACGATTCCTGGCCAATCGAAGAAATGTTAATGATGGGACATCCTTCCGGAAAAAACAAATCTCTACAAGAAATAGAAGAGTTTCTTACTAAGGGCTATAAAGAAATGTTTTCTCATCAAGAACAACTGACAGATACATTTCTGAAAGGGATCATGGCGCCTTATTTGCATGAAGAAGGCAAGGTAAGTCTGGTCCGAAATGCTTCTGCCTTAAACACAAATGAAACCACTGCTTTCTCGCATAAGCTTTCCAGCATCCAGCATGACGTGCTTCTTTTATGGGGGGCAGAAGATCCGTGGCAGCCGGTAGAAACAGGAGAAGAGTTAGAAAAAGATATTCCGAACTGTAAGCTGGTGCGATTCGATCATGCTTCACATTGGGTCCCACAGGAAGCGCCCGAAGAGTTCGCTGCCGAAATCAAAACATTTATTGATCAAAACTAAAAAACGATGTTCTTCATTTCGTATGCTTGAGAATCAAAGCAACGAACATGAAAAAACCAGGCGCAGTAGAAATTTCTACTGCGCCTGGTTTACATAGTAATTAAAATCTTGAAAATTCTCTTACATACCAACTATTTTCTCTTTTAATAGAAGGAAGAGATCGAAAGGTTACAGACCAAATGAGGTCATGCCCCCATCAATATAAATGTTTTGTCCGTTTACATAGCTCGAGCCGGGAGCCGCCAGATACAATACGGAAGTTTTGAGTTCATCCAGACGACCGGTCCGTTTGATTGGGGTGCGTTGTTCCACCGACTGTCGGAACTCATCATCTTCTAATGATTCAGCATTAAAGTCTGTTTTGAAAAACCAGGGACTGATCGCATTGACCGTAATACCATAAGAAGCGAGTTCACCGGAAAGTTGTTTCGTCAAGTGGATAAGCCCTGCTTTACTAGGTCCATAAACAGAGCTGAAGAACAAGCTGACTCCCCCGGCAACCGAAGCTGTATTTATAATGCGTCCATAATTGGCTTTTTTCATGTGAGGAACCACGGCCTGCGTCATTAAGAAAGCCGATTTCAAATTGGTAGCAAACACATGATCCCAGTCTTCTTCGCTTATTTCTTCCACGCTGCCGTAAGCCGCCGTTCCAGCGTTATTAATAAGGACATCAATGCGTCCATGGTTATCTATAATAGTGGAGACCGCTTGGGTGACTTGTTCTTTATCCGTGACGTCGCAGGAAAGAGAAATCACTTCTGCGTTTGTCTGGGACTGGATCTCTTTAGCCGCTTCCTCAATTTTGCTTTTTGTCCGACCAAGAAGAATCACCTTTGCTTCCGCTCCGGCTAGTGTTTCAGCCATTGCTTTTCCAATACCGCTTCCCCCTCCTGTCACAACCGCAACCTGTTGAGAGAGAGAAAATAAGTTTGTAGTCATTGTATCCATCCTTTTATCAATTATTTTTTTAAGCTGTATATATCCAAAAAGGATCCTCAGAAAAGAAATTGAACCTTTTCTAAGTCTCCTATTTTGGAAACCATAGAGTGGATAATCATATTTTCCTAGCTGGTTAATAAGGCTATTTAAATATACTTTTGAATCTGGTTCATTAATTGTTCTTTTGGTTGAAACCCAACTATTTTTTCGACTACTGTGCCATTTTTAAACAAAAGCATCGTTGGAATACTCATTACACCATATTCATTCGTTGTATTTTGATTTTCGTCCACGTTAAGTTTGGCAATCGTTACTTGATCGCCAATTTCATCATTGATTTCTTCCAAAACGGGAATCAGTCATTTTGCAGGGACCACACCAAGAAGCCCAAAATCGGTTAAACGACTCCGTTTGATGTGGCTTGATGAAAGTTATTATCTGAAACCTGAATAATAGACATGTGAATGTCCTCCTTTACGTTGGTAGTTTCCTTAAGGAATATTTTCTATTATATAAGCAGAGTGATATTGATGTTGTAAGATATATTACTATTAGTTATTTTTAAGCCATTTATTTAGTATTTGATATTGTTTCAGTATGAACTAAAAGCAAAATGGCGATGTGAAATATCCCCATCGCCATTTTGCTTTTAGTTTAAATTTTTCTTAATGTATTGAATGATTTTTCTTAGTTCTTTCGGATGTGGCCGGCCAAATGGGCTTGTCTGTCTCTGCTGATAGAGAAGTTTTCCTTGTTCATCGGTCAAAAAATAAGCGGGTTCGCTGTGCGTTCCATGATCTTCATAAGGCGCATCTTCTTCATGGTAGTGGACCCCATAAGAGGTTAAAAACTCAAAATCTTCATCTATCAGAACCGGAAACGTGAAGCCATGTTCTTTTACCATCTTTTCTAAGTCTTCTTTTTTATCGTGTGTTACGGTCGTTAGATGAATCTGTTGTTTTTCGAAATACCCTTTGCTTTCTTCTAATTCTTGTAATTCACTCATACAAGCAGGACACCAGGAACCACGAAAATAAATAATAAGATGCCATTGATTCTCATGTTGTTTGAGTGCCTCAGAAAAGCTAAATTCTTCACCGGATACGGTAGGAAGACTGAACTCAGGGATGGATTGGTTTAGTTTAAAAGTGGTCATTAATTTACGCTCCTTTATCGAATATAGTACCTAGTTTACCCTTTTTTTGATGTGATTAAATGGAATATACTATATTTTAATGATTAGCATACGGTTGCCATTCTTTTATTAACGGTCTTAAGATGCAACCGTTTTAGTATGAACGGTGTTCTTCTTTGCTAATAATTTGAAAACAATAGCTACAATAAATGAAAAAAATAAGTGAGTAACGAGACTCATAAGCTGATCTGGAGTGAAAGCATTAGCTAAATTTGTACCCATGCCCATCATCATAGGCATAATAACAAGTGGGCCGATAATCCAAATCCCCACACTGAAGACCACGGCTAAAATCCAAATATTTTGAATAATCAAGGTTAATAACCCGAAAGCCACTCCGAAAATCACGCTGATCATCATATGAATCATCCATCCAAAAATAATACTTTCACTTCCCATCGTTCCAGCAAGCATAGCAATCATTCCCTGCATATGCATCAGAATCCCAAACAGAAGTCCCCGACGATGCCGCCAATTAATCCGTACCAAATCACTTTACTCAAAGAGTTTGTCATGTGTGAAGCACCTCTTCCTTATTTGATACCTCTATTATATGAAAAGCATGAAGTGCATTCTGTAAGAAGGCTTACATTTTTACGATTTATATAGAATATTCTGTAAATAATTTTTAATATTCATAGGCTGCATAATAAATCAATTTTTAACGCAGCACCTTTTTACCTTATACTAAACGATTACCATCAGTTCCATTTTTTCTTCATTCAATCGAGACAGTTGAATCTAATCTTTTTTTAGAAGATAGAAAAAAATAAGGTAATAAAGCGAATAAAGAAACATCGCTTTAGAAATCAAAAAAGGATGATTTATCTATTCGAGAGTTGAAAGTCTTCATATATAGTTTTTTCTCGGTGTAATGAGGCTTACATGATCGCAATGAACAAGATAGTATACTTAGGATGTAAGCAGCTAACAAAAAAGTATGATGAGTGATAAAACGAGAACCAATGTACTTACAATTGCACTACACTAAAAGAAGGAGGGTAATTATGACAAAGGCACTTTATTTAAACGGGTCATTAAAAGACAGCAGGGAGGAATCTCACACTTCTGGGTTATTACAAAAAGCGACAGAATGGTTTACACATCTGCAGGTAGAAACGGAAGAAGTCCGTTTGGCAGACTATCATATACTTCCAGGAATGAAACCAGATATGGGAAACGGTGATGAATGGCCGAAAATCATGGAAAAAGTGCTACAGGCAGACATTGTCATTGTTGCTTCTCCCATTTGGATCGGGGAGAAAAGCAGCGTGGCTACCTTAGCAATGGAACGTTTATACGCATCCAGTGGAGAAAAAAACGATCAAGGCCAAGCTATTTATTACAATAAAGTTGGAGGAGCAGTGGTAACCGGTAATGAAGACGGAGCAAAAGAATCCTGTAAATCTATTCTTTACGGCCTCTCCCATATTGGATTTACCGTACCACCTAATGTCGACGCCTATTGGGTCGGTGAAGCTGGTCCCGGTCCTTCCTACTTGGAAACGGGGAAGGATAACGCCTTTACGATGAAAAATACCAAGATGATGGCGTATAACTTAGTTCACTTTGCCAAATTGTTACAAGCACATCCAATTCCAGCAGAGGGAAACACAGACTAAATAATGGTCTTCAGTAATTAATGCAATAAATATGTCTACTAGAAAGTGGAGTTGTTTTGAGACCTTGTGTTAAAAATAGAATTAGTTTTAATGCTTAATTTATAAAGTAAGTCATTTTACTCGTTCGTGAAAGTACACCTTTAGGAACGGATAAAATAAAAGCAAAAAGAATCATTATGAACGTCCGTAAAAGTTTAAATTAACTTTACGGGCGTTTTTTTATTTTGCCTACACATTTACGAACGGAAACGGTATACTTTCTAAAAGAAATGTAAAAAGAAAGGGGATACTAATGGAACATCGTCATTATGCATACATACGAGTCAGCAGTAAAGATCAAAATGAAGGACGACAAGTGCAAGCAATGAACGATAAGGGCATCCCAAAACGGGATATTTTTATCGATAAAGTGAGTGGGAAAGATTTTCAGAGAGAACAATATCAGCTTTTAAAGCGGATACTTCGCAAAGGGGATGTACTCTATATTCATTCCCTGGATCGGTTTGGTCGAAATAAGGAAGAAATCGTGCAGGAATGGAATGCGATCACCAAAGAAATACAAGCCGACATTGTCGTCCTGGATATGCCCTTACTCGACACTACGCAATACAAGGACAGCATGGGGACCTTTATTGCTGATCTCGTGCTGCAAATCTTATCCTGGATGGCACAAGAAGAACGAGCTCGTATTCGAAAGCGCCAACGTGAAGGAATCGATATGGCTTTAAAACAGGGGAAGGCGTATGGAAGACCACAAGTGCAAGCAAGTGATGCTTTTTTAGAGGCATACAAGGAATGGAAAGAAGGAAAGATCACTGCAGTAAAGGCCATGGAGCAAGCTGATGTGAAAAAAACGACATTTTATAAATTAGTTAAACAAATGGAGAAAACTAGTTAAAAGAAAATATAAAAAAGACTTTTAAGTCATAAGACAAAATAAAAAAGAAAAGAGGTGAGTCATATATGACGGTAATTGTTTGCTTATTTATGTCATATATGACATAATATAATGAATAAAGTAGCCAATGTAGTCGCTATTGAAGATGAGACAGGTAGAGAACAAATGGATCTTTTTCGTTCTGCCTTAATACGAGAAGCCCAAAGAAAACACAAAGCAAAAGTGAGATTTGTGTTTTTTCAAAAAGCGTTGGAGTACCTTAGTTTAGTGGAGAGACAGCATCTCGACGGCTTAAAAGCAGTTCTTACGATTGAAATTGACGGGAAAGAGTATTCCCATGAATTTGAATTGGTGAAAGTACTAACAAGACGACCGATTTATGAATTACGGGTGGATTATGGGGGCACTCATATTCGGGCTACTTTTTTTCCGAAATTCTATAATGGGTCCTTGTATTATTGCTTTGTGAAAGGATTTATCAAAACACGATTTCCTCCCTTCAATCCGACGAATGACATGCGCGATTTAACGTATGATATGTTTAAAAAAGTGAATGCGTCTCCACATACATATCTTCAGTAATAGAAAGGGGGAGAATAAATGAAAAATTTATTGAATCTTGATCACACGATAGAAGAAATACCGGGTGTAAAAGACACTTTTGATGGGCTGGGAGCTATGTTTGGAAAAGTGATTTTTTCTCATCGTGTAAACAAAGGGTACACGCAACAAGAGTTAGCGAAAAAAGCAAATGTCGGGGTGAAAACGATTCATCGAGCAGAAGGCGGCACGAGTAATATAGGGATAGAAACGTATGAAACTATTTTTAAAGCGTTAAGTATAAAGCCCGAAGAGTATATGGAAGAACTAGCAAAGGTTTCTTCCATAGGGAAAACGAGTGATAAAGAAAAAACGCTTGTTTAGATGATAGGAAATAAAAAGCACCTTTTGGTTTTACATAAACCAAAAGGTGCTTTTTTCTCTTGTGATAATGATCCTTTATCGTTCGTATTAGATAGCGTGTCCCCAATCAAAAATGTCCTATGCAATACATTAGCAATTGCTACTAACGTGGACACGTTAGGAATCGTAATGCCCGCTTCAATCCGACCGATTATGAATCAAACATAACAGCCGGTGATGGCCTGTTTTCAAGCTATCGATTCCCCGATACAGCGTCTCTACTTCTATATGTCGATATACATATTTAATCGTATGAAGTTACAAAGTTATAGAAAGTGATCGCTGCTTCTAAGAAGGAAAGATAAATAGTATTTTTGCCTATAGAAGGGAACGGGGCACCATCCCTTATTGATTGACAAAGGGATTCTTTTTAAATAGTATATACTGAAAGTTTTCCTTAGGCAAAAAATATGGTATATGAAAATAGGTCCATAAATAGAAGAAGGAGCCCAAAAAAATGTTTGGAAGAGATCGTACTATAAAAGGAGGTATAGATGTAAAATGGAGACGTTTATTGATTTTCATCCTGTCTTGCAAGCTTTCCTGGTGACCTTGTTTACCTGGGGAATGACGGCTTTAGGGGCAGGGGTGGTTTACTTTACTCGAAGCGATAATCATAAGGTAATGGATGGCATGCTGGCCTTTGCGGGCGGGGTCATGATAGCGGCCAGTTTTTGGTCGCTTTTGTCTCCGGCTATCGAAATGGCGGAGGATAGTGCTGTGCCAAGTTTTATTCCAGCTGTAGTAGGTTTTCTTTTGGGAGGCGCTATGCTTTTAGGGATAGATAAGCTACTGCCTTTTTTACCTCAAGAAAAATATATGACCGCTATCAAAGACCCTAAAGCCAAACATCGAGCGTCTTTGCTGGTATTTTCGGTTACGCTTCACAACATTCCCGAAGGGTTAGCGATCGGGTGGCCTTTGGCGCCCTGGCCGCAGATGCCTCTGGGGCTTCTCTAGCTGGAGCCACAGTCCTCGCTCTGGGAATTGGCATTCAAAATTTTCCTGAAGGGGCCGCGGTATCTATGCCATTGCGAAAAGAAGGCATGTCCAAGATAAAAAGTTTTATGTATGGCCAATTTTCAGGCATGGTAGAGCCTATCTCAGCGGTGATTGGGGGCGCTGGCAGTGATTCTTATCGATCCACTGTTGCCTTATGCGCTTAGTTTGGCCGCCGGCGCCATGATTTTTGTGGTAGCAAAAGAAATTATTCCAGGTTCTCAAGAAAGAGGGCACGCCCAATTAGCCTCTGTTTGTCTCATGATCGGTTTCGCTGTGATGATGACGTTTAGACGTCGCATTAGGATAATAAAAAAAATGATAAGCCTATGGTCATCATTACCTGGTCCAGGATAAAGGGAGGAACAGATAAAAAGATGAAAAAGGATTGTCCTTGTAAACTATGCTCCATAATATGGACAGGGTATAAAAAAGGCTTACGCTGTTAAAAGATGATCCCGGTATGGATGGTACCGGGGTTATTTTCATAAGTACTTCTTTTTTTACTTCATTTAATCAATATATGTTTATTGTTAAGGTTTTTTCTAATGATATATTGATTTATACGAATTTAACAAAACCATTCTAGATCATATTGAAATCGTTATGACATTGTAAATAAAATGAAATCTATTGATCGCTATTCTCTGATACGATTGCTCATGGTTCCACCTATCATTAATCATCCCAAGGAGGATTTGTCATGTTAGCTTTTAATCGTAAGTCAAGTAAATACCTTGTTTCATCCGCTGTACTTACTGCTCTTGCATTCACTCCTGTAATAAGCGGAAACGCCTCTGCATTTGCTGACCCGAGTGCATCCGAAAGTTCATCTTCATCTGAAAACAGGCCGGTGTCTGCAGAATCAGGCAGCCAGGAAAACACTAGCACTGCTATTGTTAATAATAACGGGAGCAGTGACATTCGTGATCTGCAGTCCGACTTGAATGATCTGGGATATGATACATACAGTTCGGACGGTATATTCGACTCGAACACAGAAGAAGCTGTAAAGTCATTTCAAGAAGATCAAAGCTTACGTGTTGATGGCTTGGTTGGACCGGAGACATCTGCTGCATTAGCTTCTTCTAATGATTCAAGGGAAGATGAAGCAGAGAAAGAGCTTTCTACAAGCACCTCTTCTAATGACCAGGTAGCCTCTGCTTCTACTGAAACAAGCAATGAAGCTGCTCCTGCAGAAGATTCTTCCACAAACACGTCAACATCGGGCATAGTGTCAGCTGCCCAAAGCGTTCTAGGCACTCCCTACGTATGGGGCGGCACAACAGCGAGCGGCCTTGACAGTAGTGGTTTTATTAACTATGTATTTGAGCAAAATGGGATTGATATTTCTCGTACGCATGCTCAAATGTGGGAAAATGATGGTACATTTAAAGACAGTCCCTCTGTAGGAGATGTCGTATTCTTTGAAGGCACTTATGCTACATCAGGAGCTTCTCACAGTGCAGTTTATATTGGAAACGATCAAATGATTCACTCTGGAAGTTCTGGTGTGGAAACAGTTAACTTGAACGACAGTTATTGGCAGGAACATTACTTGGGTGTTAAATCCTTTTCATAAATTTAAATAGTAAGAGATTAAGCTGGCCGCTATAACGGGCAGCTTTTTGTACATGCTTTGCCCCATTGTATATAGAAAGGGCCACACCTTTAAAAAAAGATAGAAAACTCATGACTCCTCGTGTAAGATGAAGTTATTACATAACACTACAGAAGAGGTTTCCCGAATCTATACTTAATCGTTGCTGAGTTGGCTAACTTCCATTTTTTAAATACTTCGATCTTCCTTCCCAATGGTAGTTCTGTGGAATGCCGTTTGCGGCGTATGGGATTTTCCGATCCCATGCTGCAAGAAATAGGCGATCTCTGCTCGTGATTCTCTTTTTGATACATACTTTGGCAAACGTGCCTCGATTAAATACTAGCATTTGTACATCAAATGGTGCTGAATAATATCGCTATGGCGTTTTATTATCTATTCTATCCGACCAGTTTCATATTATTGTTGATGCCCTATAGAGGAGTATTCAGCACGTTCAAAGCTAGCGCAGAGGAGGCTCAGTACTTATGATAATGATTTGGAGTGCTATTTTATTGGTTATACTGCTGTTTAGTACACGGTGGTATTTGAATGCCATGAAAAAAAGCAGAGCACCAACAGAAGGATCGAAAAAAGCGCTATTTATCTCTGGTGTTTATTACTATTCCTTGTGCAGTCCTTTCCCCTGTTAGGCGTAGGAAACACAACGTTTACAGTACATATGCTGCAGCAGACCGCGACTTATTTTCTGGTACCTATTCTCATCTTACTGGGATTAACCGATTCATTATTGAAACCCCTCTATAATCATCGGGTAGGGAGTCGATTGATTACTGTATTCACTAAACCCGGGGTCGCCCTTATTTTGTTTAATATCATATTTAGTATCTATTATGTTCCCTTCGTGTTTGAGGTTATTATTAGGCATCCCCTTTATCAGGCCGGGGCCTTTCTTTTATTATTTCCTTTGGCTTTTATGATGTGGTGGCCTGTCGTATCCCCTGCTAAAAATGGTACTACGCTGCAGCCGCTCCTCAGAATCGTCTACATCGCCGGCATCGGGGTGCTTTTGACTCCTATAGGGATTTATATTATTTTCTCAGGAGAGCTTCTTTCCAGTACTTATCTGCTTAGGGATCAACAAGTTGGGGGAGTAGCCTGGAAAATGATCACGGTAGCTATTTATATTATGATGATAGGTCATTCTCTGTCGGAAGCGGTCAAGGAAGATAAATTATAAAATGAAGATCATTAATTAAGTGAAATCAAAACAGATTCAGATTTGTTACTACTTGGAATGAATCCCCTGTCATGCTTGGCTAACAGTGGCTTTAAAAAACGTATTTAGATGATTATACATAAAAAATGCTCTTCGGTTTCTAAAACTGAAGAGCACTTTTTATGTACTTGTATTTTGGTAACAGCCCAGCAATCTCCTTGCTGAAAAGGAAAGTCGAAAAAGGACAAAGCGAACATTTAATAAAAATTGGTCATCAATCCTAGATAAGCAGAGCCTACAAAACATAAAGCCATTCCAATGGTCCATCCCCATTGCTGCTGTTTCACGGTTTTTATAAGGAGGATGAAAAAAACCAAAGCTACCACAAAAAACAAGCTATAAACAGGGTGGCCCTGCCATTCTATAGGAGAGAAACCAGAAGGGGCAGCGCCATAAAAGTAATTAAACCAGGGAGAAGTACCGGCTGACTTCATGGTTTCAGAAATATCATGCGGGGGAGAGGATTGGCCTAGTATAGAGGTAGCGGCAAATACCAAAAGGATCAAGACACTTTCAGCTTTAGCACCACCCAGGGAACGTCTTTTTTTAACTCTATGACGGGGACTCGTCATATAAAAAGCTTGGAATCCTGCTAGTACTACAATGGGTAGGACTAACAGGTGCTTGATGACCAACGCCTGACCATAGGTAAGCATCCAAGTGGACGGATAAGCTTGTAAATCGGTTGTAAGATTCATCATCCACAGGCCACTTCCGATAATCGCCAGGAGACATCCAACAGCTAACGGCGTGAACCATCGCAAAAAGGAAGGCCAATGATTTTCGCTTGTAGCAAACCAAGCAACTACCCCCAAGATCCCGGCCCATATGCTGACAAAGGTCAAATGCGAAAAATGCATCCATGTCCCAAGTTCTCCTTCCAAGGAAGCCGAGTGCCCGGCGGAACTTACGGCTCCTATCATTCCCAGCGTGAAGAAAAGAGTAACAACCGCATAACCTCGATGTTGTCTGACAGCAGGTGTAGAGATGGAAACGAGGATGTAGTAGATCAGAGAAAGAAGGACAATATTAGACCAGGCGATACCTACTTCAAATTCTCTTAATACTTACTGAAAAGTCGCGATAAATCCTACAGCATCTTGTAAAAAGAGGGTTGTTTGTATGACAGGCATCCCACTGGCTATTACTATCAAAAGAATCGCGAGCTGTACCCAGCGTTTCGAGGGCGTAAGGAGTGGCTTTTTATTTTCAGGAACAAATATGAGGATATGTACGCCCGTCAGTAGGGCGAAGCTGCTATATAATAGAAACTCTCCGAGATAATACATCATCATATTAGACCGGTCTCCTTTTTTGAAGCATGATCGCAGATAAAAACGCTATCAAAGAAAATCCACCCAATAGAAAGAGGAGGCTAGAGGGAGGATCTGCTTGCTCTGGTGGAGGAATGGAAGAGTCTTCTTCAGGTGACGTCTCGTCTTCTACGGTTTCGGAAGGTGAATCAGCGGAAGCCTTCTCATAATAAAACGTATAGGAGCCTTCAATGCCGTGGCCGTCTGCGCCGATGATGGTCCATACCACGTTATATTCGCCTTCCGGTAGGTCTGTATCTATAGTTGCATACAACGTATTCGCTTCCACTACCAGGTCATTGAGTGGCACAGGTTCTCCTGTCGAGGAAACGATCTGTACGGTACTTTGTCTCCAATATCTGTATTAAATACAAGAATGATATCGGTGGAAGAGTCGATACCGTGCCCTCCTCCGGCGTTGATTGTTCCAAGGCGGTATGACCAAACGCAGAAAGAGGGTGGCTAACAGGAGAGAAAAACAAGTCATTCCTAATAATAACACTCGATACACAAAACAAAACTCCTTAAAAAATAGGTTTCTTCTATTTAACCATACGAATAATAGGAGAAGTAAGGAAAATTGATTTTGATAGTCAACAAACATGATAATGATACAATCAAATGAAAGTTTGAATATAAGGAGATGAAGAGATGATAAAACGTTCAACGGTCAAGACACTTGTGATATCACGTGTTACGATCCTGATAAAATCGATCGAATTACGAATCAAATAGATCAGGACCGGGTGCAGAAAATGTCGATTCTTTTTAAGGGACTGGCAGAACCTAGCCGCATGACCATTATGCGGGCATTAATGATCGAAGCCGAGCTGTGCGTCTGCGATGTAGCATCCTTACTTCAAGCCCCCGTGGCCAATGCTTCTCATCACTTACGTTCCCTCCACCGCATAGGCTTGGTAAAACATCGTAAAGATGGAAAACTCGTATGGTATTCCTTGGATGACGAACATGTACGGTCCATTCTACAATTGGCCATGGTTCATGAGGAAGAAACGGAGGCCCCGCATGTCCAAGCCTGAACAAAAACAGGTGTATCGTATTCAGGGCTTCACCTGAGCAGGTTGTGCGAAAACGTTCCAAGAGAACGTGTTGCGCCTGGATGGCGTAGAAGACGCTAATGTACAGTTTGCCGCATCAAAAGTCATTGTAACAGGAGAAACCACGGTCCAGGCGTTAGAAAAAGCCGGTTCGTTTGAGAATTTAAAAATTGTGCCGGAAAATCAGGCGTTCGAAGAGAACACGGACTCGTTTTGGAAAAAGCATTCTTCGGTTCTGTTGGCTCTTATGTTTCTCCTGGTGGCCGGGCTTGTTCATGGATACACCGGAGAAGAGTCGCTTCTGACGATTGGTTTGTACCTCACTTCTATTCTTGTAGGGGGCATGTCTTTTTTATAACCGGAATAAAGAATCTGATGCGACTTACGTTTGATATGAAAACGCTCATGACGATAGCGGTTATTGGAGCCGTTTTAATCGGGGAATGGGTGGAAGGGGCGATTGTGGTGATTTTATTCGCCATTAGTGAAGCGCTCGAACGCTATTCGATGGATAAAGCCCGGCATTCGATTCGCTCCCTGATGGACCTCAGCCCTAAAGAAGCACGAATCCGTCGTCATGGTCAGGAAAGAACCGTCCCGGTTCAAGACGTGGAAATCGGAGATATTCTCGTGGTTAAACCAGGGCAGAGTATCGCGATGGATGGGGAGGTCGTTAAAGGGTCCTCCACCGTCAACCAGGCCACGATCACCGGTGAATCCATGCCGGTGGAAAAGAAAAAGCCCGATACGGTGTTCGCCGGTACATTAAACGAGGAAGGGCTGCTAGAAATCTATGTAACGAAACGAGCAGAAGATACGACCATGGCTAAAATTATTCATTTGGTCGAGGAAGCCCAGGAAAAAAGAGCTCCTTCTCAAGCCTTTGTCGATCGTTTTGCGACGTATTATACCCCGGTGATTATGGTCATCGCTTTATTGGTTGCGTCGGTTCCCCTCTGTTTTTTCAAGCAACATGGGAGACCTGGATCTATCAAGGATTAGCCGTATTGGTTGTAGGATGTCCCTGCGCGTTGGTGATATCGACCCCCGTTTCGGTCGTTACCGCGATTGGTACGGCGGCCCGGCATGGCGTATTGATCAAAGGGGGTTCCTATTTGGAGGCGGCAGGAAGCCTTCGAGCGATTGCTTTTGATAAAACAGGGACGCTGACGCAGGGGAAACCGGAGGTGGTTGCTCTTTTTGTTCCGGAAACGTTTGGGAATAAACAAGAAGTGATAGCGATAGCGGCGGCCTTAGAAAACGGATCCCAGCATCCGTTAGCAGCAGCCATTATCGATCAAGCAATCCAAGAACAGATCCCTTTTTCCGACAAAGTAGTGGACGATTTTCAATCTATGACGGGGCGAGGCGTGAAAGGATCTATCGAGGGAACCCCCTATTATATAGGAAGCCCCGCTTTATTTCGTGAGATAGCTCCGGACTGGTGGGGGTCAAAAGAAGAGGAACAACTGAAACAGTTACAACAAAAGGGAAACACCGTTCTTCTTCTAGGAACCAAGCAAGCGCTTCTCGGCATTTTTCTCTGGCCGATGCCGTTCGGGACACAAGTGCCGGCATGATTCAAGCGTTGCATCAGTTAGGCATCAAAGAAACGATTATGCTGACGGGCGACAATCCGGAAACGGCCCAGGCTATTGGCCGGCAGATGGGTGTGTCTTCGATCCAGGCGAACTTAATGCCGGAAGATAAAGTCACCTTTATCCGAAAAATGACCGCCAGTCATCACAAAGTGGCGATGGTAGGAGATGGCGTCAACGATGCCCCGGCTATGGCCAGCAGTACCGTCGGTATCGCTATGGGAGGAGCCGGGACGGATACGGCTTTAGAAACCGCAGACATTGCCCTAATGGGAGATGATTTAACGAAGCTTCCCTTTACGATGAAACTAAGCCGGCGGGCTTTAACGATCATTAAGCAGAATATTGGCTTTTCGCTGGGATTAAAAGCGGTCGCTTTATTGTTGGTGATTCCAGGATGGCTTACGCTATGGATGGCCATTTTTGCGGATATGGGCGCGACTCTTTTGGTCACGCTCAATGCGCTTCGTTTACTGCACGCGAAAAAATAAAGAGCATAGAGGACAGCCATTGGCTGGTCCTCTCGTTCTTTCTACATAGGAAAGGGAGATTTCGGATGAGCATGACCAAAAAGAGAAAAAGATGGTTTTTCCGAGCGTCGTTATTAAGTACCATAGCCATGGTCCTGGGGTATGTGTTCTATACGAATGTGACAGGAAATGAGTATGTGGCCATACAGGAGGGGAGCACGGCTCCCAACTTTCAGTTAGAGACGTTAGAAGGGAAAACGGTTGAATTAGAAGATTACCGAGGGCAGGGAGTATTTTTAAATTTTTGGGGCACCTACTGTCCGCCCTGTGAAGAAGAGATGCCTTACATGGATAATCAATATCAAGTGTTCAAAGATCGAGGCGTGGAAATATTAGCAGTTGACGTGGGGGAATCCAACTTAGCGGTGGAACGTTTTGTCACTCGACATAACTTGTCCTATCCGATTTTAATGGACCGAGAACAAGACGTGCTGGATCTATATGGTATTGGTCCTTTACCGACTACGCTTCTTATTGATCAAGAGGGGACCGTGGTGCATATTAACACAGGGGGGATGACGGAAGAAACGATTCAACAATATATGGAACGAATTGAACCGTAAGCATAAGAAAGAATAGATAGGAACTTATCAGGTAGTGTATGCTTCACAAGAGATACGAAATGGGTTGCACAATTAATGAAAGGTGGTCCTATTCAACATGACACAACTATTTTCCATGAAAAAACTGGTACTTCTAACCATTGGTATCATCCTTATCGTGACAGCGGTCATTCTTTCTATCCGTCGTCCACGCCATCTGCGGAGATGGGAACGTCGTATAATGCGGCTCCTTCTGCAGCCAATCAGCCTACGAAAGGGGAGGCTGATGCCCCGGTTACGATTACAGAATTCGGAGACTATAAGTGTCCATCCTGTAAAGCATGGGATGAAGAAATTTTCCCGCAGTTAGAACAAGAGTTTATCGAAGAAGGCGACGCTCAATTTGTGTTTATCAATACCCCTTTTCACGGAGAAGAGTCGGAGTTGGCCGCGTTAGCGAGTGAATCCGTATGGGAGCATGAACCGGACGCTTTTTGGTCTTTTCATGAGGAACTATTTCAGCAGCAGCCCGAGGTTCAATCCCATGATGATCCATGGGTAACGCCGGAAAAGCTGGTGGAAGTAGCTGAAACGAATGACGTGCCGATCGATGAAGAGAGATTAGCGAACGATATTAACCAGCAGACCTATGTGAACCGGGTTCAAGAAGACATCGCTATGGTAGAAGACTATGAGGTAGAAGTTACGCCTACCATTATGGTCGGAAACGTCAAAGTAGACGATCCGTTTGATTACGAAGCCATCAAAGAACTCGTGGAACAACAACGAGAGGAAGCATAGGCTCATGACATTAACCAAACGATCAACCCTTTGGGTGTATGCCGCGTGGCTTGTTTCTATCGCGGCTGTGGGAGGAAGTCTTTACTTTAGCCAGGTGCAGGGGTTTGTCCCTTGCGACCTATGCTGGTATCAGCGCATTGCCATGTATCCATTGCCTATCATGTTAGGGATCGCTGCGTATCACAGCGATTATGGGATTAGAAAGTATGTTTTGCCTTTGGCAGGCATCGGCGGAAGTATTTCCCTGTATCACTACGGGATACAGAAATTTCCACAATGGGCTCCGGCTCCTCCCTGTGCCTCTGGTGTCCCTTGTAACATGCAGTATATTAATTGGGGCGGATTTGTCACGATCCCTTTTCTTGCGTTAACGGCCTTTGTACTTATTATCATTTTTCTTCTTTTAGCTAATAAGCATGAATAAGCAGCCTATATGCCTTTAAAAACGAAGCGTGTTTTTCGTAAGACGTAAGAAAAAAAGAAGCAGAGACTTATCAAGGGCCGGAAAAGCTTTTTCTGTTTCCTTTGTGAAGGTTCTGTTTTCTTCTTATGGAAAGTACTAATTTTCTTTTCATGTATAAAAAAAAGCATGGCCTCACAATGAGGGACCATGCTTTTTTTATAAGGATTCTATTGTATATTTAATGGGCATGAGGTTCATGGGCAGCTCCCGTGCTATCTATAGCGCATAATAATTGTTCTTCATGAGGGTGTTCCGTTGTTTCTAATTGAATGGTGGCATGATGAATACCAAGAGGCTGGAGAGCAGTTTCTATCTCACGCAGTATCTTCTGCCCTTCTTGAATGGAATATTGGCCTTCAATAACGGCGTGACAAGAAAGTATAATCTGTTCACTTGTAATATTCCATACGTGTAAATCATGAATCGACTGCACTTCCGTATGGCTGGTTATCACTTCTGTTATTTTTTCGAGTTTGATATTTTTAGGGGTGCCTTCCATTAGAACATGAATACTCTCTCGTACCACACGACCACCGCTTATCGTAATCAAAACAGCTACAAGAACACTTGCTAATGGGTCCGCCCATCCCCAATCAAAAAAAAGAATGAGAAGTCCGGCCACGATAGCTCCCACGGAGCCTAATAAATCTCCAATGACGTGTAAGAAGGCGGCACGTAAATTCAGGTTTTCTTTTGTATCTCCCCGCGACATTAACATCCAGGCGACAAGAATATTGACCAATAGCCCGACAATTCCAATGAGCAGCATCCCAACGGAAGCTACTTCGGGGGGATCGATAAAACGTTGAGACGCTTCATAAAAAATATATAACGCAATAACGATTAATGTTATTCCATTAAACAATGCAGCTAAAATTTCAAAACGTTTATACCCAAATGTTTTACTTTGACTAACAGCCCTCTCTCCTACTATAAAAGCAATCAGTCCTACGCCAAGAGAGACCGAATCACTTAACATGTGGCCGGCGTCCGATAGCAAAGCCAAACTATTGGTCCAAAATCCACCGATGGCTTCCACAATCATATAAACCGTCGTGATGATAAACGCTATCATTAAAGCTTTTTTGTTTGCTCCGTGACTATGATCGTGACTCATAGTATCTCCTTTCTGACTCCGGATTTTTTAATGCTGGGCATGTTCAATCATTTCATTAAGCACATGCATGACGTGCTTATCATCCTGGGAATAATACAGACTTTGACCCTCTCTACGATATTTGACTAATCGTAGATTTTTCAAAAAAATAAGTTGGTGTGACACAGAAGATTGTTTAAGCCCCAACTGTTCCGCTATGTCATTAACCGAATACTCGGCATGCGATAAAAGATGTAAGATACGAATACGATTAGGATGAGACAACGCTTTGAAGGTTTGGGAAACCATAAATAAGGTTTCTTCATCTAATGACTTGTGATCGTATGAATCCATACAAGAAACTCCTTTCTAGTAGCCATTCAGGTTATTTATAACAATATATTAACATATGTTAATATATTGTTCAATTTTTATTTTTACTGTTCAAAAGCTTGTGTAGAATCGCCCATAGCCGGACCTTCCGTATTTCTTGGCTAACCTTGGATAGCCCAAAAGGCCAGCCAAATACTCGGTGACCAGGTTCCGTTTGAATTCTTCGCTATATTTTGCCATGAAAAACATCCCCAAAGTGAGTTTTTTATTCTAACTTTAGGGATCACTACCTTATTGTCTGACCCATATAGCTGGATGGTTTTGCTAGATGTTTTGTCGTTTCTACGACTGCTGTTCCCCACTATGTTTAGGAACTTTTGGATGGTCTCTTTGCAGCTCCTGTTTTGATGTCCCCATTCGAATAACTGCGATAGGATCATAGTTCACGCTAAGAGGTTACTTCTACTTTTAATAAAGATCATATGTAACGTTTATGGAAAATAAATAATGAAAAGTGTTACAATAAATAGAGGAGGGGAAGGCGAATGAGGTTTTATCAATTTTTATTAGACACCTACGGATACGATGAACCGATCTTCACCGATCAGGTCAAAGAGGATCTGCCCATGAATCCGAACACCCTGCGGCAGCAATTCAAGCGTCTGGCGGATAAGGGGCTGGTGGAAAAGGTCCAAAATGGGCTCTATTTTATTCCCAAGAAAAGACCGTTGTTCGGGACACCGGTCTTAAGTGTGGAACGAATGATCGAACGGAAATTTATCAAACCAAAAGACAAGGTAGAGGGCTATATCGTAGGAACCAATTTTGCGAACAGGCTCGGCTTAACGTCCCAAACGGCAGCTATTGCGACGATCGCTACCAATCAGACGTCGTCGGTGCAACGGGAAGTGACCTTCTATACCAACAAAGTGATCGTGAAAAAGCCGAGAGTACGGATCACGAATGAAAATTATAAGCTGCTTCAGGTACTCGACCTGCTAAATGACTACGAGCGATACAGTGAAAAGTCCCTTTCCGAGGGCATATCCCAACTAGTAGCCTATTTGGATGGGGTTTCGTTCGAGGAAGAGACATTGAAAACGTACATGGATGCCTATCCAGTTAAAACAAAACTAAAAGTATATGAATCGGGGTTATTTGATGCGATTACACGAAGACAAGGAGCTGTTCAATAGCCTTATCCAGTCCGCAGCCGTGGCTTTCGGTTTAAGAGACTTCCAGGTAGAGAAAGATTATTATGTCTCCCTGCTGCTTAAACAGTTAGTAGAGAGGAGGCCTTCGATTGTGTTTAAAGGAGGCACCTCTCTATCGAAATGCTATGAGGTCATCAAGCGCTTTTCCGAGGATCTGGATGTCAGTGTCCCAGTAGAAGAAGGAACGACGAAACTCTCCAGAGGCCAAAAGAAGCAACTGAAAACCGATATTGTGGAGGTCATCGATCAATTGGGCTTTGACTTGCTAAATGCGGAAGAGATCCGATCGGGACGCGAGTTTAATGAATACAAAATCGCTTATGACAAACACTTTGTTGGAGATGCGCAAATGAGCCCGCATATCCTGGTGGAAACAAATGTGGCCTTTAAGCCCTTTCCCTTTGAACAGCGACCCGTTAGCAATTACATTACTCAATTTGTCATGGGAGCTGCTGGAGAAGAGGCGGAAAAGGAGAGTTTCTTCAAAGAGTACGACATGGCTCCATTTCTGACTAATGTGCAGTCCATTGATCGAACGTTTTTGGACAAGGTGTTTGCTATCTGTGATTATTATGAAAAAGAGGAAAGTACACGCTATTCTCGTCATTTATATGACCTACATAAGATTTGGCAAAGCAGCTATTTGGACATTTCTACGTTAGAGATGATCTTGCCAGAGGTGATTGCGATTCGCCAAGAGGGGAAAGATACGGTATCCAGTCAACCGGGATATGCGTTAACCGAAAACTTGCAGCACATCATTGCTACGTCATTCTACAAGCAAGATTACCATCGAAACACCAAAACATTTTTGGCTGAAGATGTGTCGTACGAAGAGACCATCAACAGTCTGGAAGCTATTATACAAAAAGGGTTTTTACCGAAAAGAATAGAATAAATCCTTTTAGGTTCTTCATCTTTTATTTCATCTTGTTCCTCTTTAACAGAAGATAGAGGGAGAAGCAAAGGGGGTTAAGGAGAGAACGAATAACGAACGAGGAATAGGGATAAGAGACAAGGTGAAGGATAAAACAGTACTGTTTCTAATCATTTGTTAAAGTATGAAGGCACGGGATTCTTCTTTTTTTGCTTAGAAGAAGCTACAGTTTTTTCTCTTTCACGAGTTCTCTGATCGTGGCTAAGGTCGTTTCTACAGCCGCCGTATAACTCTTTTCCATGTTTTGGGCATAGGCTTGTTCCGTTCTTTTATCTTCATTAGGCATTTCAAATGTAAAGGTGAAACGAACCGCCAAACGACCTTGGCTATCTTCCAGAATTTCGTTTTTAATGAGCCCTTGGGTAGGACCGTCCAACGGCTCGAAAACCACCATGTGTTGGGGGAAAAACGTCACTCGCTCCCGACTCTTATTGCCTTTCACTTCCACTTCCCGTAGTAAAAAGCGGTCGCCGCGCTCCAATACGTGACACATCGTCATGACCTCCACAAAACGTGTCGCGTCTTCGGCCTTCATGACCAGCCCTTCCCATACGTGCTCCCTGGTTAACACTGGTTCTTGCGTGGTAGCAGAATTGACAAATACACTTTTAGAAATCGTAAACATACTAGGTCTCCTTTTTTTCAATTAGAATCATTTTCGTTTTAATACGTACTTATTTCCGTATTCCTAAGGGTATAAAACTTGAAATTCATAAAAATTAAGTATTTGTCGTCTTGGTACTGGGGCTGTCTGTTATACCCGAATCAATAATAGGTTTTTTGATTATTTTCACATTTGAAAACATATTAGTTCCAGAACAAGCGCTTACCGATCCTGATGATTGGCAAGCGCTTTAGATGTTTTTTATATGTAAGACGACGTATCGTGTGCTATGTTCGTTTTCGTAGTATTCGTTTTTCGAACATAAGAACTGTTCCATTGTTTTTGCAAAGACTCGTTTTCAGAAACCAACGTGATAATAACTTCCCTGGATCGAAAGGCGTTCATTTCTTCCATCAATGCATCCACGTTGTCAAAAGTTTGTTCGGGTGTTTGACCGATGATGGCGGCAATGTCTTGAGCGGTCCCTACCAAAAGTTCATTTTTGTCCTTTGCATAGGTGAATGTAAAGGCACTCATATTATTTATTACTCCCTTCCTCTTATTAGTCCCTATATATGTTTCTTTGGTCATTTTTTAGGAGTGAAAGAAACACAGTATAAAGTCAGGTATCGATGAGTGCTTTTTCAAAATGATCTAGTGTTATATTGCTTTTTATATAATATCAAATATGAGTGTGACTGCCAAATAACATGGATTTAGATGTGTAGGATGTGTGATAAGGGAGAGGAGAGGCAGGTTGTTATTTATAGAGGTTGAGCAAATTAATAAAAAACCACGCTTCTATAAACGAGCTCTTCTTATCAATAGTGTCTTTGTTTCGTTTTTTCGGTAACCAATAGAGAAAAGGCAGGTACTAGCAATTCTGTCTCTATCTAGGTATCTACTACAATAATCATAGGGTCAGAGATGATGGTGTGCAATAAAAGCGAGGTTTCCCTTATTTCGCTGTCTACCTTTTTTCGATAGCTAGATGCTTCGACCATCTTATATTCGTAAGGAATACGAAAGAGAGAAAGTCGTTCTATGTCACGCTGCATCAATTCGAGTTCTTGTCGTTCTATAAATTCCAATGAAATAGCTATGATGAACACGTCCTTTACTATCATTAGATTCCTTTACCTTTTTTGAACACAAGTAAACGTCTTTAGTAGAAGTGTTACTCTTTCATGGATGCCAAGTCACACTATGGAGAAAAGTTTAGGATCCTTTTTTAATGTACAATTCTCCAATAGGCGATAGTATCTAACCTTTTGTTTTATGATTACTACCTTATTAATTTAACTACCTATGCAGAAGATCCAGAGAACGATGTAATGTGCATTATCAATATAGAATTTTTACGTCCTATAATAGCTTTTTTAGAGAGGGATGGGTGTATTGTAGTCTGTATAGGAAAGATGAATCAATTAAAACGAAAACAAAAAAGGCGTGTTTGTTCGGCGAAATTGATATGTACTAAAAACAAAAGGATTAAAAGGAGCAGAAAAGGGAACGATAAAGATATCTTCGTTTTCTTCTTCAGCTTCTTCTTCTATAGAGAAGGATAAGACTGTTCTATAAAAGCCAGCAGCCAATTCCTCGGTTGCTGGCTTTTATACGTTGACGTTTTCTATAATAAGTTTTAATTGGACCAACTTCTTTCTTTATGTCAGAGCCGGTGATAAAATGGTTCTCCCGATCTTTTGGTGAAGATGTTTTCGGGGAATAGAAATAGTATCACGAGGAAGAGGAGGCGGTTGGATGAACGTGTCCTGCTTATATCCTGGTTGGGACTGTTTACATGTTGGTCTGTCGTTGAACCAAATGAATGTCTACCTCCAAAGGCCGAGCCTTGACGGTGTCTGCCCGTCTTGCAGCCATTCATCGGAACGCATACACAGCTATTATTGGCGAACCCTAACTGATACGCCCATGGGCGAGCGTGCGGTGATTCTTCACCTTCGGTGCCGAAAATTCTTTTGCCGTCAGCAGGCTTGCAGCCAGCGTATATTTACGGAACGGCATCCGGCCTGGTGTCACCCGTACGCCCGAAAAACCAACCGACTTCGATCTTTCCTCACCAAACTGGCTTTTTCCCTGGCTGCCGAAGCCGCCAGCCGGTTGGCTCCTTTTTATGGCGTTCGAGTAAGTGCAGATACCTTTTTAGCTTTGGTACGAAGCGAGCCCCTTCGTGCCTTTCAGGCTCCTACTGTGATTGGCCTGGATGATTGGGCGATGAAGAAAGGGCACCAGTATGGCACCCTTATTTGTGATTTGGAAACCAAAAGACCGATCGGTCTTTTTGCCGGACGAACGACGGAAGCCGTGAAAGCATGGCTAGCTCCTTATCCTTCGATTCGCATGGTCACCAGGGATGGCTCCCGGGAATACGCCAAAGCCATTACGGAAGCTCGTCCCGATGCCCTTCAAATCACGGACCGGTGGCACCTTTTTCATCATGTGAGCCGGTCGATCGATCACTGGCTGAAACGAGTCTTTCCCGGAAAGGGGACGATTTCGGTCTTGATCGCTTCCTCCACATCCACAGCCAGCGACCCAACCTCGCGCCCGTTGACCGAAAAGGAAGAACAAAAATGGCAGGTGATCCAACAGGTGCAGGCCCAGCACCGCCAGGGCATTTCGATCTCCCGCATCAGCCGGGAATTGTCTCTGGATCGAAAGACGGTCCGGAAATACTGTTCGCTCCGGACTCCTATGAGCCACGCACGCCACCGCTCCCATAGCGTGGAACCGTATCGATCGGTCATCCTTCCCTTAGTCAAGAAGGGAGTTTCTGCCACCCATATTTTCACGGTCATTCAAGCCCTAGGCTATCAAAAATCCTTCTCGACCTTAAAGGATTTTCTCGCTCGTGTACGCGCTAGTCCGGCCGGCCACACCTCTCCCCATGTGTTTCCTCTGTCGCGAAACCGTCTCCATACGTATCTTTGGTCCCCCTCAGCGCTTTCGTCGCAGGAAGCAGCTGCCGTCAACGTATTGGAGGACCAACATCCTTCCCTCCGAGAAGTGAAAGTTCTGGTGGAGACCTTTCAGCAGCGAATGCAGCATCGCACCGACTGGCCGTCCTTTGAAGCCTGGGTCCAGCAGGCGGCTCAAAGCTCTATTCCCGAAATGCAAAACGTCAGCACCTACTTGATTTCGGACTGGAAGGCCGTGGCCAATGCCTATCATTTCCCCTGGAGTAATGGGCTGGTGGAAGGTCATGTGAACCGTATTAAAGTGATAAAACGACAAATGTATGGTCGGGCCAACGTCGATCTGTTGCGTCAGAAAGTCCTCTATACCTGGCCGAAGGTATAGCGAAAAAATAATCTTTGACCTTACATATGCTCATGTTTTCCTTCACCAAAAGATCGGGAGAACCAGAAATAGACCGGCCTTGACATTAAAGCTTGTAGAAAAAGCAGAAGAATTAGAAACTAGTTTGGAAGAAGTAAGTACAATAAAAATGTATGAAGTTATCTACTTTTTATATACGTACAATAGTTCCCTAAAAAAAGAATTTCGTTTTTTGTATAAATTTCATTATTATTTAACAAAAAAAGAAAAAGAGGATAACCCTTCATGGGGAGATTTCATAGCTCAAATGGATGAACTTTATAAATCACAAATAGAAACATTTTGAAAAGTTTATTATTAGTTCATTTATTATATAAAGTTATTATGTTTGATTTTTAATCCCGCATGCTCCGCGTAGTTCCGGCGCCGCAACAAGTACCGCTCCGTCGTGCGAATCGACTTATGGCCCAACAAGTCCCGAACCGATGCCAGGTCGGCGCCGTGTTCCAACATGTAATGCGTCGTGTAGTGCCGGCACGTGTGCGGGGTGATCGGATCACGTCGGTGCTGCACAAACGGAAAGGGTGCCGTGGCCATCAATTTGCTGAAGCGATCGCCCAGATAGTTGACGTGATAATGGCCACCCTTTCGTTTCGGAAACAGGGCGGTGTCGCCGCTAAAGTCGCTGATCGGCTGCTGACGATCGGCCCGAAAGCTTTTCAAAATAGCCAGCACGTCGGGGAAGACGAAAATCGGCCGGCGTTTGTCGCCTTTGCCCGTCACTTCCAGGAAAAACGCCTGCTCGGGCGAGCGCCAGGTGAGATCTTTCCATTTCGCCGTGGCCAGTTCTTCAATCCGCATCCCGGTACTCGACAACAGCGCCAACAGGGTATACGCGAATAAATCTTTCTCCCGGAAGTAGCCCAAGAGCTGCTGCACTTCGTGTTCATGCAGGTCCCGATCCACGACTTCCTGAGATGGTTGCGCGACCGGGACCATTTTCGTCGTTAAATCAGTCGCAAGCATGCTTTCCCGGTATAAAAACCGCAAAAACTGCTTGATCACCGTGCTGTGACGCGCCAGGGTGGAGGCTTTATAGCCCTTGTCCCGTTCGAGATGCAGCTGATACGCATACACACGCTGGGAGGTAATGCTTCTCAATCCTCCATAGGTTTGGACATACTGCACAAACGGTCGTAACGTCTCCAAGTATTTTCGTTTCGTTCGGTCGGTGCGACGGGTTCGCAGCGTCGTGTGTCGGTGCACGTATATATATAGAAGAAACTCGTCCGGAATCGTCTCCCACTCGACCCCTTCGAACCCGTCCGAAGAAATTTGTCGATAGAGTTCTTCCTGGATAAACGAGGTGGGCTCGTCGAGCGACAAGATGATAGATGACGCATTCGATGAAGCAAGTAAGGAGGGTTTCATCATGATTCCTCTTTTCTTATAATTTCACAAACCAAATTATTTAAATAAATTAAATACACAGTCAGGATATTGCTCGATGGAAAAGAACTCCCATTTGTTCATTTTATCGTTAAACCTAAGGAAATACAACATTTCCTTAGGTTTTTATTAAGGGTATTTTTGTTCTGTCAAAAAGACAAACGTCTCTTTCCTTTTATGGAGAATTTATGTTTTTCAACTATGTATGGTACATGAAATTTTATATGCTGGTTATCCTTACACGCACTGTCTTGTTCTTCCAATATTTCCTTGGTAAGGTAATCTATATAGACGCTATATTTTTATTCATTACAATAGGAGGAATTATGCAAAAAAAGCAAAATAACCATCCAGCTATTCCGACGAAAAATTTGTTCTTGTATAGTGCCTTGTTTATTGCACTATTTTGTTTGATTAATGTCTTCAATTTATTCCCCGGTATCCTTACCGCCGAAGAAGCAAATGGACAAACAATAATTGAAAAAGGGTTGCTTCTCACCAACACTTATCAATTTAATGTAGAACATATAAGTACCTCTGATGAATTACGTTTGGCTATGATTCAGTATGATATAAACACCTTACACAACGTATTGTTAGGTTATACTATCCTCATTCCTTCTATAGTATTGCTATTAGGGGAATATAAAAAACTATCTTTTTTAAACATACGTTCTAAAACATGCCAAAAAATTATTATCACTATTAGCGTCATAATGATTACAGTTTTATCCATCGTTTACGTACGAAAATTGAATGAAATTACAACCAGTATCAATGCCCTACTATAAGCAGGAGGAATCTTATGCGCAGTACGTTCCGTATGATCACAATCGTTATTTGGAGGCCCCGGTAGGAGCATACCAAACCGAGTATTAGGGAGACTACATCCAGTGGGGAGAAAATGGAAATATGGCTGTTGAAAGATGAGAAGAACATACTAATCCTTATACGATCGAAAGGGACTAAGTGTATATATCAGAAGAGGCAGGAAGGGATAAGAGGGCCTGTGGTTCTTGAGAAAAAGGTTCTCTCATTCGCCTTGATTTCCCATAAAGCACCTTTTTGTCGTGTGCTTGTCTCTAATAGAAGCGTTTAGACCAGAAAGAAGGAGAAACAGAGTGACAGATTCGCCCTCAAACGAAACGAAAGGCACCTTTACCCGTTCACATGAAGATAAAACGGTCTGAAGCCGTTTCTCTGCATGAAAAAACGCCCAATATCCGTATATAGATGCTATTTCCATTGATTTTCACTAAACCAGACCCTCAGACCAAAAGAGCATGAAGAAAAAGACATACTTTGCTTCATATAGAAGGAGTATGTCTTTTTGTTAAGGCAGCAACTGTTTATAGAATTATATTGAGTAGAAGCTAGATTTATAAAGTTATCTAATGACGAGTAGTTAAAACTGGCATTGAAACAACGATACAAATTCTGACACAAGTGTATGGGATGCTATCCTTTTGAAATCTTATGACAACTATTTTTTAAAAAATGCATGTATTATTGTATGTCTCATATAATATGCTTAATTTTAAATTGTCATTTTGACTATTTACTTTCATTTTCGCATGTAATCACTATTCGATCCCCATACTAGTTTTAAACCATTTTCATTTATGCTTCACAGATCTAAAAAAGATAACCTAGTGTCAACACTAAGTTATCTTGAATCCGCATATTTAGACATTTCTCTAGCTAGAATTAACTTTATTCGCAACGTAAGATATCTCGGGAAAAATAAGATCAATATATGTTATTACAATACATCCAATAAGATGATTTTGAGTCACTTCATGAGAGTTCATTCAATTAATAATTACGAACGTCATAAGTATGATCATTTCCACAGTCGCTAAAGCATTCCCTCAAAATTTCATAAATAGTTACCTTCCTGATAACTTATCTATTAATAACTATTCCCTATCCTTTTTTAGAAAATTCTCATGGATATCAAACATATACATCTATCTAAAAGACAACTGCTAAATATCTAAAGTTTCGCCATGTGAAGATTTATGTCTATCATTTTCATAATGTACAAATGGAACAGTAAACAAAAACTGAAAATATTATGTTTCAGTTTTTGTTTACTGTTCCATTTTATGTAGTGTTTCTATTTTTGAATATGGTATTCTGAAAAGTTTTTTTATTTATGTCAACCAAATATGAAATATAGAATATATATAGTGCAGCGCAAATTGCTATCAGGTGCTTCATGGCCAAAAGGACATACGACTGAAATCCAACGGAGAGGATGCACATTACCTATTTTATTAATTCTAAAGGGAGAGAATATTAACCAGTCTATTCCTACACGAGTTTCGTATGTAACAGGGGCCCGGCTTCCCTTTATTCAGTGAGATACGCGTCGGCGAAAAAGAGAATTCCATATTAAGTAAACAAAAACTGAAACTTAAAAGTTTCAGTTTTTGTTTACTTATGCATTTATCTTTTTTTCATTTCTTCAATCAACTTTTCTAATGCGTAATTAATAGCTTGAGTTTTAAAACCCTTCCCTTGGTTTTTAGATAATTGATCGAATTCGTTTAATAAATCTTTTCTTATAAGAAAAGTACTTCTTTTGTGGGTGTCTTCTACTTTTTGTTTTTTCTTTTCTAAAGTATTCCAAAAATTGTTTTCTTTTTCTTCTTCACTGTTGGTATTAATAAATTGGCTTTCAGATGTTTCAGTTTTTGTTTCAGTTTCCTTAATAGTTTGTTGTTCATTTTTTGTTTTCTCTTCAGGTTCAAAAAACAAATTTGCTGGAGCGGGTCTTTTTTTAGATTGATTCATACTATCTTTTATTTTGTCAGCACCTGTTTTAGCTGCGCGTTTTTGAGTGGACACGTTCTTTCAACTCCTTTAAAAATCGTTTATGAAATTCGAAGGCTTGTTTAGCCTCAGGATTTTCTATTAATCCATAAATAGGTAACCTTCCAGTAGTAGCTCTTCGATGAATTACTGTTTCAAAAACTTGCTCTGGATATTCGTCTTCAATCATTTGAATCATAGCTTGTGAATCGATTCGTTTAGCATCTGCTAAAGTTCTTAAGATTCCTACAATCTCTAAATCCGGATTCAATCTACTTTTTGTAGTTGCTACAGTTTCAATAAACCTTGGGACGGCCGAAAAACAAAACTTGCTTGTTTCGAACATAATCACTACATGAGTAGATGTACATAAGGCATTGATAGTTTGTTCCGATAATGCCGGAGGGGTGTCTATAATTATGTAATCGTAATAATTGCGAACAGTGCTTAATGCTCCGTCTAATGCTAGTGATCTATTGCCATCGAATTCCTGATATAAGAATTGGCCAATCGTAGCAAGATAATCATCTGCGGGTAATAAATGCAAATTCTCATTGATAACTTTTATATAAGCCCTAGCATCCTGATCTTTCATAGCTTCTAACACAGTTTCATTTTCAAAATCTGTCAAGTCATCATTTCCTGATATAAATTGGGTTAAATTACCTTGAGAGTCCATATCTACACATAAGACCCTATTGCCTTCTTGCGCTAACAAGAAAGCAGTAACTCCAGATGATAAAGTTTTTCCAACGCCACCTTTTTGTATACCAAATGTAATTGTTTTTGTCATACCAGCACCTCCAGTTTATTCTTACTCTAGTTCATTATAACATGTTATGTACCCTGTTTTTTAAACAAAACATATTCATATTACGTAAACTTAACATGAAACTAAAACGTAAAGTATTACAAAAACTGAAACATAAAAAAGGAAGAGTTTTATCTTCCTTTTTTCCTATTTTTATCGACTTGATCATTAACCATTTTCATTATTTTTTCTTTATTTTTAGTCCAAAATTCCACTGCTTGTTTTTCACTCATATTCTCAGAAAGATATTCTATTACTTTTTTTTCAATTAGAAATTCAGGAGTCGCTTCTTTAACATTAGTGTATTGTTTTTTTAACCAATGATAAAATGATTGTTCGTAAAAGATAGGGGAGGACTCTTGACCTTCTGATCGTTCAATTTTTTTATAGTCTTCATTGATGGCTTTTAAAATATAACCACTTACATTGTCGATATCTTCCATATTTTTTTCTTTTACTACATAATGAATATTTTCTCTTATACGTTCTTCAGAATAAATAGTATTCATTTCACGAGCAGTATCTGGTCGAATACCAAAACGTATTAACATTTGGTATGTGTCTTTATCCTGAAGTTCATTTTGCATGACATCAGTTATAAATTTAGTATTTTTCCTGATATGAAATGTCAAAGATATTACTTTTTGTCCATCTTTATGTTCATCAAACGTAAAACATATGTCGGTTCTTTTAGCAATATCCTCCTGAGCCTTTAAAATGATTCGATTCTTCAAATGTGAATACATTTTGTATTGGGTTTCTGGAATATTAAGATAGTATCGAAGTTCTCCTATGGTTATGGTTCTTTTTTTTAGTTTTTGGTACTGCTTTAATAGTTCATAAATTTTTATATGTTTTTCACTATTTAAGCGTAATGCGTTAATAAGCTTAAAAGGAGTATGTTCTCTCTTTATTTGCAATAAAACAGGCCGAAGTCTGTCCGAAAATTTCAAGACTACATAACCTTTTCCTGTATAGTATTCAGACCATTCTAACCAGTTTACAACTAATTTGCGTTCGGCTGATTCAATAGTTACTGATTTACTTTGTAAACTGATTAAAGTTTGCTCTACTTTTTTATAAAAGTTACGCGTGCCTATACCTATAATATCCGCTAGGTCACTCACTTTAATTTTATGGGTTTTGAAATGATCATCCTCAGGTTGAACTAGAGATGCCAATACCAGGACAATACGACGCTCCTGTAGCGTTAAATCTTGAGGGGTCTCTATTAGGTTGTTTGATTGTGTAACAACGTAATCCGGAGACAATTTGATGTCTTGTAAGGGTACAATAACGTTGTCTTCATGGCTACTGGTCATAATCTTCCCTCGTTTCTTAAGCACGTTTAATTTACTATATTATAATTTGCTGTCAGATTGCTACTCACCTATGTGTGGCATTTAGATAATCTCTAATATATGTGCTATAGCAATATTTCTATCCAATTATTAAAAAATCAGTAACAAATTTTAGATAATAAAAAACTTTTTCCCTAATATTATGGGGATAGTACGCAAACCTCACTTAGATGCCACACATTGATGAGTATTAAACAACGTATTATAACATTATGCCATATAAATAAGCTTTTTATATTACTCACTTATGTGTGGCACCTCACTCACCTATGTGTGGCACTTTAACTCACCTATGTGTGATATCTAACTCACTTATGTGTGGCACCTCACTCACCTATCTGTGGTACCTCACTCACCTATGTGTGATATCTATTCCCCAAACTCGTTGATATACAAGGGATACAAGCTCTCTAAAACAATTAAAAACAATTTAAATCATTTAAAACATATTGTAAAACAAACAAAGAGTCTTCTTTTTTTATAATATTAATTTTTAAATTAAACCCTAAATAACCAAATACTCTATTCATTAATAATACATATGATAGAAAAAGAGTTTAAATATTTTCCAATAAAAAGGTAAATGCATGTTCATGTTATAACTATGTAATGCTATACTTTAAAACATAAAATTTATTCTTTAGTATTACGTGATTATCAGTTACTATTAAAAAAATATTTCCATCATATATCTACAAGGATTAGAAAGATCTTACGTAAGAATCACCATTTTTTCTCTTGAAAGTAAAGATTTTATTGCTTAAAGAAAATAAAAAAACAAATTTATTTATATATTCAATTCTTCTATATAGCTGGCCGAATCTTATCAGGAATAAAAGGATTTTTCTGTTATAAGTATTATAAAAGCAAAGAAATTCTTGATCGTTTTTTCACAATACTGAACGTTGTCTCTAAAGAATATGACTAAATGTATCACTGAATTAGATTTATATTTTTTGCAAAAGACAACCTAAAATAGAATGATATAAAAAATGTATTGATTACTCTATCTCAAAAATAATGCGTCATTTTAGAAAACATAAATAAATAATTTAAATGGTTATATGTACAAATTATATGTGAGTAGACTTGAAAAAATATCGCTCAATAAAACTGATTAAGCGCATCCGGAAATCCAGATAAAGAATACTATTATTTGGATGAAGATATTAAATAAAACGTTGCTGTGATACACTATTTCGGCTTATATCTCTGTTATACTAAGACTATTCTTTGACCTGTGATAATTCAATTACTGACGTTTGTTTTGCAGTTTTTGAAATTTATATTGCAGAAAGAATGGAAATATTGTACAGTGGGGGTATAAGCAATGAATGAAGAAATGAAAATAGCAGTAAATAAATTTCATCGAGCTTTAGATGTTTTACAAATTAATCATGATGAAGAGACTGGTAGACTTTCTGAACCGTTAGTAATGATAGCTTATGAAGCCAGGAGAAGGATTATTATAGAAAGGGTTCTTATTTTTAAAAACTTTTTTCTAATCATAAACGATCAAGAAAACGATGTAAGGAAGATATATTATGACAAAGTACAAGGCTTTAGATCTTCTACACAAATGTTTGATTAATTATGATAAGAGGTGATTATGATGAAAGGGAATAGGAAACGATTCTCACATATTGATCTTTCATATCGAGCAGCGCACATAAAAACTTTTGACAATCAAGAGTATATAGTGAACGGGAATATCGCTGTGAATACAAAAAACGGAGATATAACTAATTTAGCCCGGATATACTATAACGTGCGCAATGTTCGTAATCACCAGCAAATAATCATTGCGAAAAGAAAGTCGCCTAATGATGAACTTTGTAAGTGTAAACAACGTTATTCATTTAGTAATTGATAAGAGGGAAACCTCTTTCAATATATATGATTTTGTAAAATTACATATCGGTGCTGCTGTGCATTTTCAGCGTGTGAACAGCAGTTTACAATTGCTTTGGTTTAGAAGGTTCGATACCACAAATCTTCTCGCCTAATATGGTGAAACGCTGCTATCTCTCTAGGGTTCTTCGTATAATGCCAAAAACGATGTGCATTGGGAAGCTACTAGAAATCTAGTACGCAGGTTTCCATAGGGTATACCTCCAGCCATAAGGTAAAGACTACTTCCTGTTTTCATAATAGAATCTGTGGAAAAGGAGGGAAACCCTATGAAAATAAAAATTCCCCTACTGCTAATGATTGGTTTATTAACAGCATGTGGAAGTGAAACAGGACTCCAAGAAACCAATTATGAAGAGTTTAGAGATACTTTAAATACAGAGGAATATACAGGATTTGCTTATCTTTTAGATAGTTATAATGAAAATGAGGAAGAAATTGATCTTGTTGTTGAGGATATTTTTAATAACAATAATGAATCAGTAGTCTTTTTAAATACTTTTGATTTAGAAGAAGATATTAATGAACAATATAAAAATGAATATAGTAGTGTAGATTTATATTTCCCTAGAAATAAAGTCGCTTACTTGGATGATGGGGAAGTGGTAGACGAAATTGAAATTGATACTGATTTACATGAGAGTGAGCATAATAACAAATTAGGTGCTTTTATTCAGAACTACCAATAAAGGAGTGGAACAATGGCATCAAAAAAAGATATGCAAAAGAAAAAAAACATTGCAAAGAAAATGATTAATCAGATGGAATCAGGTGGTTATGAAACTTGGCTACATCAACAGCACAGCATGTATATTGATAATAATTTAGAAACGTATCTCGACATGAATGAACCTTCTTCTACTGAAGGCCAAACATCTTCCACATTAGACAATTAGTAGTGTCTGAGTAGGAGGATTAATTTTTACCCAAAATGTTCATTATAGTGTGTTTTTTATCGCTTGGTATTCACTAAATTAAGTTAAATTGCATTTATATTAAATATGATTCACAGCAGGAGAGGGATAAAACCCTCTTTTCTTTTTATCTCTGAATGTAAATAAATTCTTTATTTTCCTTTTATTGAAAACAAAACAACTAGAAAGAAGGAGATTGTATGACTGGAATTATGGAAAACATGCAGCAATTAGTAGTTTTATCGGGGATGAATAATCTCGTTTCAACAGGAGAATCTATTTTAGCTTGGGCGCAAGGATTAGGATTAATTGGTGCGGCGATTGCCTTTTGTATTGGTGGTTACTATCTCATGTTTGGTGGAGATCGAGGGCGTACAAAATCAATAGGATGGTTTCTTGGTGGAGCGGTTGGTCTTATTGTCGTTATGGGCGCATACAGTCTTGCAACAGGTATCGATGATAACATTACATTTTTCGCTAATATGTACAAAGCAAAATAGAGAGCCATTAAACGGCTCTCTATTTTTACTTTCAAAAACGAATTAGACAAGAATATGTTTATAAAAGATGGAGGGAACACCATGCTGTACATTAACTTTGTACAAGGCAATCATGAAGATTTACCGAAACACGAACGTATTCCTTTCAATGAAGCAGTGGCCTTATCTCATAGAATAGAAGCGGAAATGAGAGAAAAGAAGTCAACGATTCCAAGTTATTTTTACGTTATCGATGATGAAATGGTGGATACATTGTACGAGGGCGAATTTGTTTTTGGTTCTCACTCTTCACCTAACTTATACATTCATATCATCAACAAATTGCAATCCATTAAAACGAGCAAGGAAAACGAAAAGCTGCGATTAAGTTTTATTACTGATATGGAAGCACAAGTAGATGAAGAATGCAAAAAGCAAGATGATAGTGAAGATAACCCTTTTCAAAATCTAGATCGTTCCAGAATTAGTCGCCTGAAAAGTTGGCAAAGACGATCTATTTATGGTCTGGCTGGAGCGTTAGGATTAGCGTGTATTGGTATCTTTTCTTTTTTTCTTCTACAAATAGCATCAATTAGTGAAGAGACAGAAACGAGTGTCGCCCAGGCAGAAGAACAGGAAGAAGCGATTGAATACTACGAGCAAGCATTATTAGGAGAAGAAGGTAATTTAGAAACCTTTTTAAGTGATAAAGACATTGATTCCTTATCAGATCGAGAAAGAAATGTGTATGCTAGTTTGATTGCGGATAATCAAGATTTTGAGACATTGAATACCTTGTTTGAAGAGGATAATCGATTAGTCGCTACGTTCTTAGGTCAGCAAGGCAACATTCCAGCATTGAGGGCATACAATGAACAATATCCTACCAATGAAGGACGATTTGATATAGCGTTTGCTGAAGAAAACTATGAAGAATTACTCCATGTAGAAAATGTAGAAATGAATAGCCGAAGAAGTGAAATGCGAACGAAAGCCCTTTTAGAAACAGGAGATATTGAAGGAGCAAGAAGCGAACTAGAAAATAACACTTCTACTGAACTAGCCGAACGAGTAAATCGATATGGAGAATTGAATTCGGAAATCTCTGATCTCAATGAACAAATAGAAAACTTGGATAAAGAGGAAGATGAAGAAGAAATAGAAACATTGGAAGAACAAAAAGAAAGACTGGAAAATGAAAGAAGTAGCATTTAAGTGTAAGGGTGCTGCTAGTTAGCTTTATGTAAAAGGAGTGTTCCATTTGAAAGAAATAGCCGTTAAAGACTTCGTTAAAAAAAGGAAAGTCCATTTATTAGCCGCCCTGCTTGGAGGGTGGTTATTTTTTTCCTTATTTAATACGGTGTTGAATTTTATTATTACGAACGTACAAGTATTTCTTCAGAGTGAAGGAGCTTTTGATATATCCACGATGGTCTTTGATGTGGGTGCTTTACTATTCACGTTTCGTTTGTTGCCGCCTGGTGCTTACTACGTACTAAGCGCACTTGGTTTTATTTTATTCGGTATTATTTACTACAAATTACGTACCAATTTTAGAGAATTGGAAGAGAAGCATGCAAAAGGGTCAAGTCGATTTACAACACTGGATGAAATTAAGCATCAATATAAAGCCGTACCAGAAAAGACGACTCCCTATAAAGGGGGCGGTGGTGTGCCGGTGTCTCGGTATAAAGATAAAATTTTCATTGACGATTCACCTGTAAATAATATGTGGGTCGGTACAACTCGCTCTGGTAAAGGGGAAATGGGAATGTTCCCGATGATTGATATTTACTCCAGGGCAGAAGAAAAAGCATCAATGGTATTTAACGATCCAAAAGGGGAATTATTCGCTGCTTCTAAAGAGATTTTAGAAGAGCATGGGTATCATGTGGAAGCACTGAATTTAGATAATCCTTTACAGTCTATGTCCTATCAAGTGCTACAGATTGTCATAGATGCCTATGAAGAAGGAAATATGGCAAAAGCGGAACAATACGCTAAAACGATTTCTAGCATGTTATATAGTGATCCGGCTGCAAAAGATAAGTTTTGGCAAGACAGTGCAAGTGCTTTATGTACGGCCTTAATTCTCGGTTTATGTGAAAAGAACATTCCTAATCATAAAGAAAAAAATCACGATGTATACCGTTGCCAGTACTTTAAATCAACTTGCTTCCGATCAAGAAGATGATGGCAACGGAAAAATGATTACGGGATTAGATAAGTTTTTTGATAGCCTACCGCCTAACCATGCAGCGAAACTGCAATACGCTACCGTGAAATTTGCTTCTGGCGCAGGTCAAACGGTGGCAGGTATTTTTGCGAATGCATTCGACAAACTCAATATTTTCACCTTAACACCTATTGCAAAAATGACTTCTCAAAATACATTCGATATGAAGAAAGTAGGATTTGGTAAATCCATTACGGGAAAAGCAAAGCCATTATCCAGAGTGAACGTCACATTTCCTGATGGTACAGCTAGTGTACGTAGCGATTTGAACGGTTTGTTTTCTATTACACATGATTATGCACTTAAGGTGAATGACCATATTCATATTCAAGTAGTGCCGGACAAAGAAACGAAAGATAAAAAGAAAAAGGGTGCTGACGTAGAGCCAGAAGAGCAGCCAGCAAAAGATATATTTTTAGAAATAAACATAACAGAAATAAATGAAGAAGATGGAAGGTTACTTTTGAAAAAGTGAATCAACAAAATACAGAAACAGACGAAAAGATCACGCTTGAAAAAAATAGAACAATTTGAAAAACCAACGGCTATATTTATGATTACGCCAGACTATGATAGTTCGCTTCATGTGATTGCTTCTCTGTATATTAAGCAGCTTTACACAGAGCTTGCAAGAACAGCCAGTAATACAAAAGGCGGTAAATGTATTCGAGAAGTCATTTTCATCTTAGATGAATTTGGTAACATGCCTGCCATTGATGATATGGGTTCTATCATTACGGTTTGTTTAGGTAGAAATATTCGATTTAACTTGGTTATTCAGGCTTACTCTCAGTTGGAATATAAATACGATAAACAATGGAAAACGATTGATGGAAACTGTGCTAATACCATTTATATTCTAACAACGGATAACGATACGGCTGAAGCTGTAAGTAAGAAAATGGGAGAACGTACCATTGCTTCTCATAGTCGCTCTGGCGGTACATTATCTCTTAAAAAGAGCAAGACGGAAGGAACAGATGGCAGACGTTTATTAACGGCCACAGAATTAACGCAATTAGAGAAGGCGAAATGGTAGTCGTTCGTGGGATCAAGCGACAGGATATAGAGCAAAAAAAGATACGAGCATATCCAATTTACAACAAAGGAAAAACGAGAATGAAAATATCGGTATGAATACCTGGCCGATCAATTTGATAATAAAAAACCAATTAACGATATTGATATTTCTTGTTCTCATGCAGATGTGTCCCTGGAAAGTATGGCCTATAACTTTTACAAAGACGAACAGGCTGAAGCAGAGATCAGTAATACGGATGATAAAGCTCAGAAAGAACCAATTAGCGCCGTACCATTTGAGAAATTAAATGCTAAAGAGCAATTCTTAGATCATCCCGTTTTTGGTGCAGTCATTAAAGAAGCAATGGCGGAAGATATGTATACAGAAGAAGAATGTACAGATTTAACAGTCGAAGAATTTATACAAGCTGGAATAGAGCTGAAAAACCGAAACAAATTAAGGAAAGGCTCATAGAAAACCTTTCTGAAATGAAAGAAAGCAAGAAAAAGCCTATGAAGAAGGAGAGAAAAGCTATGCAAGATAAATCGGTAAATAGGGAGTTCTTATCTGAACCTACTTTATCAACGGTTTACAGCGTTATGAGTATCAATTGCAGCACCATGATTTAGTGATTGGGTTGGCCGATGGAAATGTAACAATCAAGCAAAAAAAAGAAAGTGATTATTACGAAGTGCATTGTCACGAAAGTGATTTAACTATCTCTTCTACCTGCAAACATTTTTAGAAAAACAATAAAGAGAGGGGTGGAATACATTGAGCGAAGAAGAAATTCTGGAGAAATTACTAGATTTTAGTGAATCCCTCACAATGGGGACATTTGTTTTAGACTTTCTCCGTACCGTAGCTTGGTGGTTGGTTCTGGGTATGGCATGGATTATCGATGCACTGGAGAACATTGCAGACACGATTTTTAGGGTTGCGTATCTTTTTAGATAATCCAGAAATACAAGAGTTTATCACTCAAATGCAGCCTTTATTAGTTATCTTTTTGCTTTCAATATTTTATTTATAGGCTATTTGTTAATTTTCCAAAAAGAATTTAATAGAGCAGGAGTTTTCTCTAATGTGTTTATGGCTTTAGTCATTGTGGTGGCTCTCGGTTCTGCAATGGAACAGGGAAATGAATTTACGGGAGATACGATTGATGCCATTAACGTAGATGATGAATACAATAATGAAACAATAGCTAATCAGGTGATTCAAGACAATATTACGGATGTAGGAGTGTTCGATCAGGAAGGATGGAGTACACCGGATTTAGATAACCGCAATCAGATCGAAACGCCTTTTGCTAGAGATATTGATATAAATTCCTATCTCACAGAGGGTAGTGCTGTAACAGCAGAGGAAGAACTGTCTCCAGAAGGAGAAGATATTTTAAGTCATAAGGTCGTTACCTTTGCCGATGGTTCAAGAGCTGTTGAAGAGTTAGAAGATGGTAATTGGATAACAGATATATCCCAGCAATATTACTATCGATATACTATCGATTGGATTAATTTAATCGGTACGCTGTCCGTTATGGCGGTGGTGTTAATTACTGTATCGGTTAAATTAGCTTCTTTATTCTTTGAGCTTACGTTTAACTATATTCTTGCTCCTTTTGTTGCTGCTAGTGATATGCACTCAGGGCAACGTATGAAACAAGTGACTCAAAATATTTTAAACATTTTACTAGTAACGATTATGATTTTTTTAAGTTTAAAGATTTATCTCATTGGTACAGGCTTCCTGGGCGAACAGCTCAATGGTTTTTCCATATTTTAATTGCGATGATCGGCCTGGCCGTTGCAGTAATGAACGGTCCAAATATTATAGAGAGAATGTTTGGCATCGATGCAGGCGGTAAGGGTGGCATGGCAGCTCTAGCAGGCGCATATGCCATTGGTAAAGGTGCAACGGACTTGCATCAAAAGGAACGAAAAGTGCTGCTTCAATGGCTAACGGAGCAATGGGTAAAAACGATGGGGCAAAGATAATAACAAAATAGCTAATCAAAATGTATCAGATGCTGCCAACAAAAAAGGCGGAAATACTGAAAACGGTCAAGGCCAAATGGGAGAAGGTTCAAAAGATCTTGAAAACAATGAGAATGTAGCAAATAAAGCACAAAATCAAGAAAAGGGACAATCACAATCTCAGCAAAATCTAGCAGCTAAAGATGCAGCCGCTATGAAAAGGTAGCAAAGGAAATCAAATGGACAACGTGGCCGCTGCAAGTGGAACAGCCGCAGGTGGAGCTGCTACTAGTGGTCAGAGTGCAAATGCTAAAGGTGCTGGTAAAACCACTCCATCAAATAACAAACAAATAACGGTCAATCTACGGATGATTCTCCTTCACAGGGTATGTCTCCGACTTCCATTCATGAAGAAATGGATAAAGATGGCGGCCATGCTTTAGAGGAAGAGAGTGGAAATTACCGTCCTACATCCTTGCACGATGAAATGAAACAAAAAGAAACACAAGGCACTAAACAAGGCAAAAAAAATGCGAGTGGAGCAACCGCAAGTGGATCAATCGCAGGTGGAACAGCCGCAAGTAGAGCAAGTCAAACTACTTCAAGTAACGAGTCAATCAATGATGGTGGAACAAATGCTGTTCCTGAAGAATCAATAGATCAACAAGTTAGTCAAAATGAACAACCTGGAGAAGCAGCAAGTGTAAGTGAGCAAAAACAAGTTGGAGGATCAAATAACCAAACTTCTTCAGGTAATCCAGCAGCCGCAAGTGGAACAACAACAAGTGGGCAGCCACAAGTGGATCAATCGCAGGTGGAGCAGCCGCAGGTGGCACAACTGCAAGTGGTGCAGCTGCAAGTGGTTCTGGTGGAAAAACAAAAACATCTACTAAGCAAAATACGCAACAAATGACAGGCCAAAATGGAAATGTCGGTAAAGAAATGGTGGAAGAACAAACAGATACAGTCGGGGATAGCTCTTCTAATAATGTAGAGCAAGAAACACGATCTGTGGCAGGTAGTCAGAGGTCAAATGAAGGCCAGCAGACTTCCGTAAGCCAAACTACTTCTGGTGGTGGTTCTTCTAATAATGAAGCTCCTACTAATCAACCTGTATCTCCTTTAACGGGTTCATCGGGTGGATCTCCATCTGTTTCTTCTGCAACTGGTAGTACTAATAATGGAGAAACAAAAACATCTACAGTAAAAAACACGCAAAGACAAGGTGGTTCTTCTAACGGGTCTACCAATAAAGAAATAGTAGAAGAACAAAATGAAGTTATCCATGAAAACGGTGGAAGCAATACCGTGGAACAAGAAAGAAGAGCTACTACTTCTACAAGACAAGAAAGTAGAGGGAATACAACCAACGTTCAACAAAGTGTGTCTGGTGGTGGTTCTAGCTCCAGTACAGGCGATTCGTCTAATACAAGCCCTTCTAGTGCAGGCTCAAGTGGTTCAAGTGGTGGAAGCTCAACCGGAAGTTCTAGCAGTGTCTCCTCCAGTGGGGGCGGTCAAACCATCTCCAGAGAAAAAACTACATCTAGAGTTTCCGGTGGTAGTGCCGATGCAGCTCCTGAACGTCATGTCATTGAAGAAGAGAATGAAATTATTCGTGAAGGTGGCCTGGGTAGAACATCAAGGCAGCAAGTATCACGAAATCAACGTACTACTTCAAAAGAAGAAGGTGTAAATAAAATGTATTCCTCTACTATTGGAAAACGAAAAGAAATTCGGAGGAATTTCAAAAAGAATATTCCTAGAAATAAATAAAGGAGTGAGAAATTGTGGCGATGTATCGTATTCCACAAAACGTATCGAGTGAATTAAAGATTAATAAAGCTTTGTATCTGATGGATTTAGGCATTCTAATGGGGCTTTTATTATTCACATTCGTTATGAGTAATGTTATTCACTCGTCTCTTCTCATGTATTTCTACATCTTTATGTTAATTCTGGCTGGCCTACTGATTATCCGGCCAGCTACTAACCCGAAGAAGCGAATTTATGAAGCTGTATATTTTGCTATTCGCAGAAGGAAAAACACGTATACAGCCATTGATTATGTAGTAGATGAAGAGGAAGAAGAACAGGAGGAACAAGGTGGCAGTATTCGATGAAAAAAATAAAAAAGGTCTGTTAAAAAAGGTTCAACCTAAAGGGAATTCCATTTTTGTTGAATCAGAAGCCGTTCGCAGAAAAGAAGATAAGGAAAAGAAAATATCTGTGAAATCTAGCTTTGCTGAAATTACTCCAATCACTGATATTACTGGAAACGGATTTTTAGAACTTTCCAATGATGATGGATTCATGGAAATCGTTCAAGTGTCATCAACGGATATATACGCATTAAATAATAGTGATAAAGAGAAAAAATTAGCTTGTTCGCTTTTTTCCTTCAATGGTATCAACACGACATTAAAATTATTCCACTCAATTTTCCGGTGGATACCTCAAAACAACAGCAATTTATTCAAAAAAAATTAAACCAAACTTCAAAAAGGCAATATCAAAAGTTTTTAGAGCAGAAGCTAAGAGAGCTGCAATTTATTGAAACGGAACGGACAAACAGAGAGTTTTATATGTTTCTGTATGCCGAAGATGAATTTACTTTACAGTCTCGTATTCATGATGTGGAATCCCAAATGAGTATAGTGAGTCCGATTATTCGATTATCAGATGAAAAGAAAATAAACATTCTCTATAAGTTAAATAACTTCAATTCTAAGAATAAAAGTACGCAAGGAGAGAGATAAATGATACAGACCATTCTAAACAAAATAGGTACTCAATCTTCTAAAAAGGAAACTGGTTATAATCCTTATCTTCTTTCCGAAATTCAGCCGCAAGGTGGAATTAAATTTAATGAAGCCTTTATACGTAAGGGCGATGGCTATGAAGCGTGTATTCATGTGTATGATTTTCAGACCTTAGTTTCCGACTTTTGGTTAGAACAAATCATGAATATGCCAAATGTGGTTGCAAGTTTAGATATATCCACTCCTGATCGAAAAGAAATGATTACCAATATTAATAAAAGTATGGCCGAAGCGAAAACGAGAGGAAATCAAGCCAAAGATACATCTGATCTGATCGATGCTAATGAAAGCTATGAAGAATTAAAAGAAGTCTATAACGAAGTAAGGCAAGGGGAAGTATTAAAACGAATTATTTTGCGGTTGTTTGTTTATGCCAAAACAATAGATGAAATTGAATTGGTTTCAAAAGAAGTGATGATAATTTAGAATCGATGAACTTTCGAGGAAGCATTTTTCTTAACGAACAAGAATACGAATGGGATGGAATGTTTAAATCATTTCACTCTCAAAAAAAATACGCCAACAAAAGAAAAGGATTAGAAATTCCGGCTCTATCGTTGGCTGGGGGATACCCTTTCCATTACACGTCTCTGGATGATCCATATGGCACTCACTACGGCACAACAGATACGAATGGGAATGTGATCTTTGATTTATTTCATAGTGATGAAAAAAGAAAATCGTATTGCGGTGTAATGATTGGCAAAATGGGGTCTGGTAAATCAACTTTAATAAAAAAACTGGCTCTCGATAATGCCATAAAAGGTCATAAGATACGTGTACTAGATGTAACGGGAGAATTTGAAAACTTAGCTCATGCGTTAGATGGAAAAGTAGTCGCTTTAGACGGGCAACAAGGATCAATCAACCCTCTTCAAGTATATAAAGCTGCTATTGATAGTGAAGGGGTAACAAGAGAGAGAATTTCATTCACACAGCATTTATCTAAATTAAGTGTGTTTTATCGTTCTTAAATCCAGATGTAACAAATGAAGAGATTAAAGAATACGAAAACTTACTTCGAAAATTGTATGTAAAGAAAGGGCTATGGAAAGAAGAAAAGGAAGCTGAAAATAATATTACAACCTTACCTGCTGAAGATTACCCTATTTTTTCTGATTTCCTTGAAATGCTCCAAGAAGAATTATATATCGATATAGAACAGCAAAAAGTAAATGAAAACTATCAGTGTTAATAAGAGATACCGTTTAGAAAATATTGAATTGAATATACAAAATGTTGTTCAGTCTTACGCTCATTTATTCAATACACATTCCAGTTTAGATAATTTTGAAGATGAACAATTTGTATCGTTTCCTTTGCGTAATTTATCAGAATTGAAACCAGAAATTTTTCAGGCACAGCTATTTAACGTAATGAATATGCTATGGGATGGCATGTTAAGTAACGGCCAACCGCAATTTAGAGCCTTTAATAATCACAAATTAAAGTTTGAAGATGCTGTACGTTATTTAATACTAATCGATGAAGCTCAACACATTATTAATACCCGTAAAGGTAGTGAACATGGGGTTCAATATCTACAAAGGTTTATGAGAGAAGCAAGACGTAATTTTGGCGGTTTATTCTTTGCCAGTCACGTTGTGACCGATTTTGTTACCAGATAATTCAACACAAAGTGCTGCGGAAGAAGTAAAAAAACTTTTTAGCCTTACACAGTATAAATTTATTGCTGAACAAGATAGTGAATCACTAGGCAGACTTCAAGATATATTTCAGGGACAGCTTAATGAATCAGAATTAAGTCAAATTCCTTATTTACGAAGAGGTCAGGTCGTATTATCAATTTCTTCTGTTAAGAATATAAAAAATGAGTGTGGATGTATCACAAGAAGAACTTGATCTCTTTGGTGGAGGTGCTTAATTCATGCAAAGATTTGTGAAAGGAGTGGCAAAAGCAGGGATATTTTTTGCTACTTTAAAAGCAAAAGTAATCGTTGGTCTTAGCTTATTTATTCTAGTAGTAGCCATACTCCTTTTTATCGGCATGTTTCAAGCCTTGATTGGTGATGGTGGTCAAGATGAAATAGAACGGGACTCCAACTTTGTATCCGATGGGACACAAAATTTATCACCTGAAGTGGAAGAGTTAAGGCCAGTATTTGAAGAGTACGCAGAGCTGCATGGAATACCAGAACATGTTGACTTACTCATGGCAAAAACCATGCAGGAATCCGGTGGCAGGCTGCCAGATGTCATGCAAGCAAGTGAATCACAAGGGCTTCCAGTGAATACTATTGATAACAAAGAAGAGAGTATAGATGTAGGTACAGAATACTTTGCACAAGTACTTGAAGAAGCAAACAATGATGTAGAACTGGCCTTACAATCTTATAACTTCGGTTCAGGATTTATTGATTATGCCAATGCAAACAATAACGGAAAATACTCAAAAGACCTTGCTATTGAATTTTCCAAACAACAATATCAGAAAGTAAAACACACCGGAAACTATTCATGTATTCGTCCAGAAAGTGCAGAGACTGGTGCTTGTTATGGAGATATAGGTTATGTGGATGCAGTAATGAGTTACGTGAAGCCTCGCGGTAATAACAGTGATATAGATATTGATTCTGAAGTCGCTGAAGTCGGTACAGAATGGATTGATAACTCTTATTATACGTTTGGTGGAGGTCGAACGAGAGCCGAACAAGAAGATGGTAATTTTGATTGTTCTGCATTTGTACATTGGGCATTTGAACAAGTTGGAGTGGACTTAGAGAACTAAGCGGATTAATACAGACTCGCTTAAAGTGCAAGGAGAAAACGGTTTCATACGAGGATGCAGAACCTGGTGATATGGTGTTTTTTGACACGTATAAACTTGATGGCCACGTAGGAATTTACATTGGTGACGGTCAATTTATCGGTTCACAATCAAGTACAGGAGTAGCCATTGAAAGCATGAAGAAGGCTACTGGGCAAACACATTTAACGCAGAGTTAAAGATTATAGAGAAAGGAGACTTCTTATTGGATACGTTCAAAGCGTTTAAATATGTTTCTATTATTGCTCTTACTTTTCTATTAATAGGAAACGGTGTTATCTTCTTTCTTAATAACAATGAGGATGAAGAAGCAAGTATAAGTGAAGCACAAGCGCAAGAAATGGAAGAGCTTAGAGAACAAAATGAAAGACTCTCCTATTTAGAAGAAACTGAAACACTAACAGCAAGAGAAGAAAGTTTTGATAACTTGGAGAGTCAAGCCAATCGGTTTTTAACATCCGTTTTTGAACAAGATGCTGAAACATATCAAACGAGTAAAGCGGAAGCAGATGAAGTGATGAATGATGATCTTATTGATCGCTTCTTCTCTGCTGATATGTACGGTGGAAATGAAGTACAAACGTCTATTGAAGACTCATCTATCTATATCGAAAATATTAGTGAAAATCGAGAAGAAATCGATATTGTCATGGATGTAGACCATAAAATTGAATACCTAAATACGGATATGGAAGAACAATCACAAGCATTTGTAAAAGTAACATTCGCAAAGAAAAATGATAACTGGATAGCAACCAAATTTCAAGATATGTCTTAAAAGGAGGTATATATGGTTAATAAAGATAGAGTTAAATTGAGACGAAACCTTAGTAGAAAATACATCATTGCAACCGTTAGTGTTTTTTAGGATTAGTATTTTTTCTCACATCAGGATTTTATATGCAAGAAGAATTAGAAGTATATATCTTCTCCAGTTGGGGAGGATATTAGAGTTACTTCAGGGACAAATTTAGAAATTATTGAGTGGAAATATGACGAAGAAGTAAATGAAATGGAAATTATACTTGATATGACGGATTACCGCCATGAAGCAGATAATATTCATTATGCGGCCAGACAACGATCTGATTTAAGCGAAGTTTCTGTAGAGAAAATATTAGAATATGAAGATTATGTTGTTCTAAGAATTAGTGATATTGATGAAGATTTTTTACAGGTTTCTTTGCAAATAACAACAGAAGAGGAAGATATATTAGAGAATGATTTTGAAACAAATGCAGAAGTTAATGAAGAAACGAATGAAGAAGTGGATGAAGAAGTGGATGAAGAAAGTAATCATTTAACTACTCTCTATATCGATCACAGAGAAATAGAAAATGGAAAAATTATGGTCGATGACAATGAAGAAGATGTGGAATATATCACCTCATTATTAGTAGAGAGAAGCGAAGAAGATATAGAAAAAATGAAGGAAGATATTGCGAAAATAGAAGAAGCAAAAAAGAAATTGAAGGAGAAATGGAAGAGTTAAATAATGAAAAACAGTATCAAACAAGTGAAGAAGAATTGCAAACAGATAATCAAATCAATGCACTAGACATACAAAAAGATGACCTTGATACGGAACGTGAACGGATGGAAGAACAAATAAAAACAGAAGAAGAACGGATCAATAACTTGAAACAAAGAGAACGAGATTCTTCATTAGGTTACATGAATCAGTGAAATTTATAGAGCAGTCCGGTATGACATACCAGGCTGTTTTCTTCCTTACAGGGTATGCACAAAGTGTGCAATCGAACCAAAAAAGTATGCACAAACTATGCAATTACTCAAACAAACGTGATATCACGTAAACATCAGGCTTTGCCTGATATAGAACCGTAGGTGATATCGGTTTTCCCTTATGCTCTTCTCTCTAAAAGACCCTATTTGCCTTGATTTTAGCGATATTGAAAGAAGGAGGTAAACACTTGAATATCATTCTAAGAGATATAGACCCTCACATCATGAAAAGCCTTGATGAAAAAGCGAAAAAAAATAACGAGTCCAGGCAAGTATATTTGAAAAAAGATGATCGAGAATTTTATCATGCTAAATAATTTTAATGATCGAGAGACGGAATACAAAGTAACCCTTGAAAAGAATACGGAAGTGATTAGTTTGCTTCAAGAACAACTGGAAAAGAATAATCAATTGTTAGAAGAATTAAGTGAAGAAGGTGTTTGATATTGGGATCATCAACCGATAAAAAAGCAGCGGTGATTATCAGTTCAAAATTCATTCAGTCCAGTTCAAAAGGATTTGGTAGTTATGTCACTTATTTAGATCGAGACGAAGCTAAAATAAAGATAACTTCTCTTCATATAATGATTATATGGATAACGAAACAAAGGCTACCTCCTTATTTACAATGGCTCATGATTCATTAGATCAAGAACAAAAAGAGACGTTACAAGAAGCGTTTAAAGTCGGCCAGGATCGAGGGAGTATTCTTTATCAGGATGTCGTCTCTTTTGATAATAAATGGTTAGAAGAATATGGCGTTTATAATTCTAAAACCAAAGAGGTAGATGAACCCCGTTTAAAAGAAATTACGAGAGAAGCAATGAAAGGGATGCAAGATAAAAATAACATGGGGAATAATATAGTATGGTCGGCTGCCATTCATCATAATACGGATAACATTCATATCCATATTGCGACAGTGGACTTAGCTCCTCCTGAAGATCAAAGAGGAATGAGGAAAGAAAAGACACTGGAAAAGGTGAAGTCTACGTATGTAAATAAGATACAAGATCGGTCACAAGAGCATCAAAAGATAAACGATATTATTAGAAAAGATATGGTGAATAACAAAAAGAAACGGAAAACATTTTCTACGTTTGATCGAACATTTAAGAAAGATTTTTTAAAGATATACAATCAGTTACCGGAAAACAAACGGTATTGGAATTACGGATATGAAAACATTAATCATGTCAAACCGGATATAAATAAACTCACAAAAGATTATATAAATAAGCACTATAAAAAAAATATAAAGCGTTAGATAAGAAGTTAGACAAAGAAGTAAATGAATTAAAAAGAGCGTATGGTGCTGGCGGTAGTGATCGGTATAAAGATTATAAAGCGAATAAATTGAATGATTTAGAGAAGCGCATGGGAAATGCTTTTTTACAAGAAATGAAAGCATATGATAAACAAAGGAACGAAATGAAGCAATCAAAAGAGTGGGAAAGGAAAAGCAATACATTTAAAACAGCGAAAATGAATGTTGCTATAAAGCAAATGCGATACGGATTAGATAGGGCGGTACATTCAGAAATGAATACAGGGAAAAATTTAGCTGCACATGAGAAGTTGCAGCGTGATATTGAAAGGAGCAATCAACGGTGAGTGATGTAGTGAAACGATTAAGAATATCGGAAGAGTCCGCAACGTATATAGATGATTATAGTAAAAAGAATGGGATACAACCCACTCATATGAATCGTGCTATCAATGAAATCATTAAAGAACACAAAGAATATAGAGAAGCTGCAAGCGATAAAGATAATCTGCAAGAAGAGCTAATTAATCAGGTGTCCGAATCCATTTCTTCAAATGTAAAAAAAGAAATGTCTCGTATCCTTTTAGGGGTGAATAACACAGATCGAAACACTCAAATCGTTTTGCAGCTTATGAACGGTTTCATGATTAATCAAAACTTCCAAAGTATATTAACGACAGATGAACATGAAACATCAGGTTTAAAAACAGCCAAAGAAAAAGTAGCAGAAGATATTCAAAATCAAAAGCAAAACGTGATGACTGGTTAGCAAAAAAAGGAGGTGAAAATAATGAGTGAATTGCAATTTGAGCATGGCATTGTTAAAGAGATTGGTAACAAGGAGGTAATCGTTTCTGCTGCCAACAAGGAGTACCATATAACACTATCTAATGAAGAAGAAGAAGTCATTCAGATTCTTTTACTAGAAGAAGATGTCCCTTATGTTCTCATCGATACAAAGAACAATCGCCTTGTATTCGAGGATGAATTAAATATGACAGAACACCATCAACCTGAGTTAGCTGATCTTGAAAGTGATGCAGTAGACAGCGATGGATATGTTAAATAAGGAGGGATAGCATGGCTGTAAATAAACGAAAATCATTTAGCGATAAGAAAAAAGAAATAGATAAATTAGCAACAGATCGAAATGAACAAGTAGAAAAATACTTTAATACACCGGAAGATATGAAAGAGTATTTACATTTCATGGGGAAGTTTCATAAATACTCTACTCGTAATTCCACTCTCATACAAAAACAGTTTAATGGTGCTGAAGCAGTTGGTAGTTATAACTTCTGGAAAAAAGAAGGTTTTCAGGTGCAAAAAGGGGAGAAGGGAATTAGCATCCTTGTCCCTGCTCCTTTTAAAACATTTGAGAGAAAGAATGGGGAAAGTACGGTACATGTAAACGTAAAACAGGCCACTAATGAGGAAAAAGCAGCTATCAAGCGTGGGGAAATTAAAACGAAAGAACGGCTGGCTTATACAAAAGGCAGCGTATTTGATGTTTCCCAAACGAATGCAACGGCTGAAGATTTACCGAAGATTTTTCCTAACAAATGGTTAGAAGGGTCTGTAGAAAATTATGCGCATATGTTTCAGTCCATGAAAAAGCTAGGGGAAAACATGGGTGTACAAACGTTAGATGAACCGATGGATGAATTGGGAGCTGCGAAAGGAGCTTATATAGAATATACCAAGTTAAATGAAGAAGGATACATGGAAGATGGCCGTGGCATTCCAAAATCCAAGAAATTCAGAATTACAAAATGTAAAAACAATGATTCACGAATTGGCTCATGCTGATCTGCATAGTGGTGATTCAAAAGGACACGATAGAACACATCCAGAAAAAGAATTTCAAGCAGAAATGACAGCTTTTACCGTTGCTTCCTATTTCAATTTGGATACCAGTGATTACAGCTTACAGTACCTTAAATCATATACAAGCAGTGAGAAAGATATTAACGATAAATTCGGATTGTTAGAAGAAGTAAAAGATACCTCTCATACATTCATCACGCATTTAGAAAACGATCTGACACCTGAATGGGAGAAAGAGAATGCAAAAGTTTCTACAGAAGAATTAAAAAATGATTTTGCTGCATATGAAATTGCTACTCGTGATGGAATTCAATCGATTGAAGATATGGATTTACAATCGTTCGATGCTATTTTCAAAGCGCAAGATGGCCGGAATATTTTAGCAGATAAAGAGTTCCAGGAAGGGACTCCTCTTGAAAGAATTCAGAAGTTTAATGCAATAGAAGAGTCATGGAGTGCTTCATCAGACAATGTAAAATTCATTGATGATTCGAAAAGTGATATTCAATATTATGTGGAATTTTCAGAGAAACCGTTGAATTCTAAGTTAATGAATGGGGAAGAAATGGATAAAATGCTTGCTGGTGAAAACTTGGATAGTCTGGTAAATGGACACGCTTCTTATGACAAAACGAAAGTGAGAGCTATCGTTCCAGGACAGAAAGAATCTGAAGATGTGGAACAGAATGATCCAGCAAGTACGATAGCTCTTGATCGTATCGATTTAGGAGATGGAGAGTACCACGATTTAAGCTCTCACCTATCGCATTCTATGCAGGGCATACCGGATACGAAAGAGCATTTACGTTCTATCTATAATAAAGAGACATTAATTCCTGCATTAGAAAGCGTATATGCAGACCATCAATTTGAAAAATTAGCTCATAATCCGAATGAAGAAAAAATGGAAGATACGTCTTATAAATTACAAAAAATAGAATCATTTGCTCTTCAAAAAATTATCTCACGCCTAAAGATATTAGCAACGTGAAAACGGAAGCACAGGCCAAAGTAGATGTTCATGCCGAACAAATGAACACGCAAAACGCAATGGTGAACCTTAAAGGCTATTTTGAAACAGCACAACGGGTAACAGAATCCACAAGTAAAGGGGAACTGACGCAAGATAAGCTCATTGAACGAATGGAAGCAGAAAATAAGTATAGTGAAGTAAAAATGCAGCTGTAGAGAAAGGTTTTGCTTCTCCAGACTCGATTCAACAAATGGAATCTTCTGTACGCCATAAAGCAGAAAATCAACAATCTAAAAGTGCCACTAATCAACCAAGCACTTCAGACAATCCATTTAAAAGAAATGCAGCCAAACAATTCAATGCTGGTATGAGTCAGTGAAAGGAGAAGTGAAACATGGCTAGAGTAACGACTGATGAAATCGATCATGCAAAAGAAGTACGGGTTATTGATTTCATGGATGCGAATAGTATTTCGGCCAAACAGGAAGGTGCAGGAGAAGAACCATATTATCGATTAGAAGATCATGATAGTTTTGTAGTGAAAGGGGAAAAATTCTTCTGGAACAGCCAACAGAAAGGCGGTTACGGAGCCATAAGTTTTGCGATGACCTATTATGATCTGAAATTCCCTGAAGCTGTCCAGCGTGTGAATGAACACGAGTACGTACCGACAAAATCCAGGCAAATGAACATGAGTAAAGAGCCGTTTAAGTATCCTTCATATTTTGAAGTGAAAGAAACAGATCAACTTAAAGATTACTTGGTAAATGAACGAAAAATCGATTCAAGAGTGGTTGACTGGTGCATAAAAGAAAGACTTAATAGTACAAGATAAGAAAGACAATGTGGTTTTTAAATGGAAAGATAAAGAAGGGGAAGTAGTCGGTGCAGACAGACAAGGTACGAAACAATTAGATAATGGTGGTTATTTCAAAGGAATGATAGCTAATTCTAAAGATACTGGTGGGTTCAGTATTGATATAGGTAAATCCAAATAAGATGGCTGTTTTTGAATCGCCAATAGATATGTTGTCCTATTGGTCTGTTCATAAAAACAACGTTCAAGATACAAAGCTGCTTAGTATGGGTGGGTTAAAAATAGGCAGCGTCAATCAGGCAATTAAGGATGCACATTCCAGGGACATAAAATTGATACTATTATATCGGCTGTAGATAATGATAAGGCAGGAAAGACGTTTCATGAAAAATTAAAAGAACAGTTTGGTGAAGATAGGATAGACGATCAAAGGCCAACAGAGAACAAAGATTGGAACGACGTGAGGAAATTAGAAGTTTCATTTAAACAGAACCAACAAGCACAAATGGGTATTTGATGCCTAAAGAAAGGAATTAAATATGTCGATGAAAACAATGTTTTCGGTGGGAATTATAGCTTTAGTTTTACCTGGATTTGCGTATATATTGAGTATGTTTGAAAGTCTAAGCAATCGTCTTACGGATTTTATTATAAACGGTATTCTTGATGTAACTCCCACGCTTCTTTTGCTGGGAGTTATTTTAGTAGGAGCTTATTGGATGGTCGAATCATTAAGGGAATAAAATAAAAGCAAAAAAGTAGCAGGAAGATAACTCTCCCTGCTGCTTTTTTGTGCCTATATCTATTCTTGATTGGGCTTCTTAGTCTCACGATAAACCAGATAACTCACAACTAACGAGCCGGAAGCAATTAGCGTGTTTGCAATCGCTATAATGTTCTCAATCATGGTGTTCCCTTCTGTGTTGGTAGTAACCAGTCTACCGGGCTTTCGGATGGTTCGCAAATTCTCTACTTATAGTGTCCACCTATTTTTGCCCGTTGTCGAACCTGTCCGGCATCCATGATAGAAGAAGCATACATAACCGCATCTTTCCCGTATTTCTCTTTAATGGCATCCATTACATTATTTTGTGCGATATTATCTTTGATGGGTTCAAATAAATTCAGTTGACGGTAGGCATCGGTTGTTAGTTGCGTTAATCCTACCCCCAGCCTACGGATCGGGTAGCCTGTCCAATGCTCTCTATATACTGTTTTTAGGGCATCAAAGATCACTTTCCCATCATTGGTTGGTTCGCTCAGTTTCTTTTGACGGTGAAAGCCCATTGGTAAATCAAAATCAGTTCCACTGACACCAACGGATACCACACTTCCCATGTATCCCTTTTTCCGTGCATCATGAGCGACTTCTTCACAGAGTTCCCGTAAAGGAATCAGCATATCAGAAAGGATATGCAGGTTTTTAGGCAAGGTCATCCCGTGGGAAATCGCTTTTTGTCCTTCATGGGAATCTTCCGTAACGGGAGAAGCATCTATTAAATGGGCGGTCTGATAGATGAGTTCGCCATTGATGCCCCAGCGTTTTTTCAAGTCCGTTAATGGATGATGGGCTAACTGTCCGATGGTTCGTATTCCCATGTTGGATAGGTTTTCTCATACGGCTGCCAATGCCCCACATCTTGCCTACAGGCAATTCCCACCATTCGACAATGTTCGACTGATGTAAGGTGAAAATAGCCTCTTTATTCTTTTTCGCAAAATTATCGCAGGCGAGTTTGGCTGCTACTTTATTTTCACCAATCCCAAACCGGCATGAAGCCCGGTAGATCGATAGATGCGCTTTTTAAGATAGATGCCAGGTCAAAAGGGGTTCGACTGGATCGTTTGAGTAAGTCTGTGACATCCAGAAAAAATTCATCAATGCTATAAGGCTCCAAATACGCCCCTGTTTCTTCGATAATGGCGCAAATGCCTAGAGATATATCTATGTATGTTTGCATCCGTGGCTTGCGTATAAGGAGGTCAGGACACTTTTGTTGAGCCTGCCACAAGGGTTCTCCTGTTTGAACGCCCTCTTTTTTGGCTAATGGACAGGCAGCTAAGATCACGCCACTTCTGAATTTTGGATCGCCTGCTACAACTAAGGGAGTTTTTTCCCCGTTAAAAAGGTGTAATTTTCAATGCTCGCATAGAAAGACTGCATATCCAGAAGCATAATCGTTCTTGTCATGGTTTTTATCCTTTTTAGATTGAAACCCAAAACCATATTTATCTTCTATTTGATCTGAATGATTACGTAAAATCTGTAAAACCTCTTTGGTACTTTTCGCTTCCGAACATTCTTTATAGATTTGAGGGTATTCTTCCTGAAATTTCAATCTACTCCTCCTTTTTAACTAATTTTATAAGAACGTGCGTTCCTGTAAAAGTCTTGTTTTTTTCTTTTTACTGTTCTATAATGTGAAAATTTTTAGACTTCATGAAAAACTATTTACATTTTTTAATTAATTGTCTATGATAATTAAGTAACTATTTTATTATAGTACTCATCTGGTCTTACACCACAAGCCCGCTGCTTGTCGACCATAAAAGTGTTTCTTCAAGAACTTTTGATAGAAAAAACCTCTCTATTTAGAAGAGAGGTTTTTTCTATTTCTTAAATTTTTACGCTTTCTTATGTTTAAGAAAACTACAATTATTACAAGTAGTATATGGAGAGCTTGATTCTTTATCTTCTAAATGAGAGTAATATACTTGCTTTTTTTGTTCTAAGTACTTTGTGTAATATTCATTTTTACGTGGTTCATGTTGTATATAACCGAGGTGTACTTTTGACTTTTTAATAGTTTTTATAAGGATATCGTAATCAATATTTGAGAAGTCTATTACATCGAATAAATGAATCGTTTTGTAATACATAGTAAAACCTCTCTCTCAATAAGATTAGTACTATTATATACTCTTCACATATGAAAAAGATTGTTTATAGAAGGGTTAAAATAAGGGTCTACCCTTCGGATTTGTTCATGTGGCCACAAGCAATAAATGCTGGAAGCATCTGATAACCACAAGCCTTTTTAAAGCCAAGCTTTGAGGGAGTATAGGTTCTTGTCTGATTATAATCAAGCCCATGAGAGCGAAAAAACCAGTGCCAGGCCAATAGAAAACAGAAGAGAACAAGCCGAGGCGTGTTCTTTTCTCCATCATCTGTTAAGTTTAATCAAAGAACTTTATAATAATAAAATAAAAGAAGGCTTAGGTATTTTATTATACACCTAAGCCTTCTTTTATTAACTTTCAATTATTTCTAATGGAGGTAAATTTTCAACTAAATCAACTGTTTGAACCGACACATTGATGATGCGAAGAAGTAAATTGAAGATATACTTTTCATCTCTGGAATATTTATTAGGATCATCTATAATACCTGACTTTTCATCCTTTTTAACTCGATATTGATCCATAATCCATTCAATCGCAGGGCGACCATTTACAACATAATCATAAGCCTTTTCAGGGATATTTGTAATAGTTATGTCAGCATTAAAAACAATTTTTTCAAGCATACCTTTCTTAGGATGCTTCATCTTAATGACTTTATATGAAGGATTTACTGCACTTTCAAATTTAACTCCCTCATATGGTGGATAAGATTCATAATTCAGATGTAAGTTTGCAAGCTTTCGTCCAGTATCAATGAATTTATCTTTATTTTTCAATTTTGGAATACGAGGTTGCTGTCTTATTAAGTCATTTGCAAATTCTCTTCTATAATCTTCTGAGTGCATTACAGCATAAGTGTAATAAAATATATCATCCGTAGATAAACCGAATTCTTTTGAGATTGTTGAAGATATGTTGTTATTATCGTTTTCAAACAATTTAGAAACCGTTTCCTTATTATATAATGAATAACCTTGTGATCCTGCATCAAAAATATTTAAATCAGGAATCGCATCAATCATTAAGCAGGAGAAACTTCTTCTAGAGCCATTACCTGGAACTAGTATTACTTTATTATTATCACCAAAAGTTCTTTTAAATTTTCTCGACATTTCAATAATATTTTTATCATAGTACAACCATTTCTTGGTGAATGGACGATAGACGTGGATATTAAGCTCATTTGGGTTTAAATCGATTTTTTCAGATTTTGAAATACTTGCTTCAGTCCACGACTCCAGCTAATAAAACTAGGATCTGAATTTAATTGAGATATTCTTGATTCCTTATCTTTAACTTTATTCAAGCGATCTATTTCTGAGTTAAAATTCTCGACCATTCGATTGACGTTATCAGTAACACTTTTTTTAGAAAATCCATATACCCAAGCGTCGCGGTTTGTGCTCACTCCAAGAGATTTCATTATAAAAATTCCAGACTCCTTGGGATCAATTGAGACAAAATTTGAAAATTTATCATTCTGTTGTTTTATCCAGTCATTGTTTTTATCTGGAGTGATAACAGACCAGTTCACATTATCAATAGATTTAAGGTTGGCTATTTTACTTAACTTATCTTTTCTTGTTAAATAATCACCAATATCAAAGTATTTAATTTCATGTTTATCTGATCCATCTTTAACAAGAAAACACATTGAAATACCTGTTAAAATATCAAAAACGCTCTGCCCCTCACGTTTAGCATCATCTCCAGAACGTCCTCTTACCGAGCCTCGCAAATTAATTACATAAAGGTAATTAAAATCTTCATAAAAAGTTTTTCTGATTCCTGAGGTTGTATGAGTATTAATATAAGAACTATTTGTTACAAAACCTATGACACCTTTTGACCCAAGCCTGTCTGTTGACCATCGAAATGCTCTTACAAGTGGATCGTATAGCGTGTTTTTATTTGTAACACTCGAATATTTTACATAAGTGTTTTTAATTTTCTCATCAATTATCGGATAACTAGTATTTTTATTATTGTCATTATCGTAAGTTTGTCTGGCACTATAAGGAGGATTCCCGACTATAGCAAAAATAGATTCTTCTTGCTGTTTCTTCAATCGTTCATTATTTTCATTAAACAATTCATCTATAAAAGAGTTGTTACGTTCTGCACTTTTAAATGTATCCGTTAAAACAATTCCTTGAAAAGGCAAATAATCACTATTTGTTAAATTGTGAAATGTTTCTTCTATATTTATAGCTGCGATATAGTAGCTTAACAACACAATTTCATTAGCATGGAGTTCTTGAGTGTATTTACGAAGCAAATCTTCTTTTAAAATCAACCCACTTTGTAACGCACGAGTGATAAATGTTCCTGTTCCAGTAAATGGGTCAAGTATATGAACCCCCTCATCTGTCAAAGATTTACCAAAATGTTTCTTCAATATATCATCAACAGAATGAATGATAAAGTCTACTAATTCAACTGGCGTAAAAAACAATTCCTAGGCGCTCCGTTGTTTCCTTAAATGCAGTTTTAAAGAACTTATCATACAGTTGCACGATAATCTCTTGTTTAGCTTGTAAATTATCAATACCTTGTGCCCTCACACGAACACTTTCATAAAAACTTCCAATTTCTCCTGTTCTTTCATTAAACCTTGTTTATCCATCACATTCAAAATAGATTCCATAGACTGTGAAACAGGATTATTCTGTACAAAACTGTAAGATTGAAATAAAGCTTCAAAGACTGGCTTCGTAATTAAATGCTGTGATAACATTTCGATCGCCTGTTCCTCAGAATCGAGTCATTAATATTATGACGTAAACTTGACACAAATTTTGTGAATTCTTTATAAACATCACTATCCTTATTTTCGAGCATAACGTTAATTCTAGTAATATGCTGTTGAGCAATTTCAGCTACATCTTTGACCACTGCTCCCAATACCGCACATTACCAACTTTTTGAACAATTTTTCCATAAATAGCACGTTCAAGATCGGTTAAGTCATCGTCAGAGAATATCAAAGGAATTTGTTCAGAATCTCTGGTGGGTGTCAGACCTTCATCTGGAGAATCCCCAACCCTATTATTTCTATTTGATCAGGTTTTTTCTTATTCAGTTCTAGTTTATTGATAGTTGCGTCAAAGCGCTCATCTAGTGATCGCAAAGCATTTAATACATCCCACACAACACGATATTTTTCATTGTTATCAAGTATGGAATGAGCCTCAACTCCAGCTGGTATCCCTATCGGAAAATATATAACCGTAGTCTTTCCTGAACTTTTCCTCATAACACGTCCAACTGCTTGAGCTATATCAATCTTTGACTTTCTAGGTTTTAAAAACATAATAGCATCGAGATCTGGTACATCTACGCCTTCCGTTAAAAAACGGGCATTTGATAATATACGACACGTATTCACTGGCACTTCTTCTTTTAACCATGAAATTTTCTTATTTTTTTCTAGAGCGTTCATTGACCCGTCCGCATGGTCTACTTCAACTTTATACGTACCCGTTAGACTGTCGCTATTGCTTATATATTGATCAACAACATCTGTAAACATATTAGAAATCAATTTAGATTCCTTAATGGTGCCTGCAAATGCAATGGCTCGTTTCATCGGATTACCTAGAGTTTCGTCTGAATTATGCTTTCTTTTAACAAGTCCATTCCAGCATCCAATGATTTTTGTTACGTCATCAAACTCCAACTCCTGCTCTCTTGCCAGCATTTGCTGAAAGCGTCTGGCAATCATATTTTCGTCAACACCCAATACCATGACTTTATAATCCGTTAAAATACCTTTTCGGATAGCATCTCCGAACCCAATTCGATAAAGCTCTTCACCATAAACTGTTGAATCGTTCATATCTGCTAATAGCACAGATTTCTCGGCAGCTTTTTTGCGTGCATCCTCTCCATATATACGAGGGGTTGCGGTTTGATACAACCTTTTACTAGCTTTGATATTATTATTACTATGAACTTTTGTGAACATGCTAACATCGCCGTTATCCTCGGCAGAAATACCTGTAGTGCGGTGTGCTTCATCGCATACCACAAGGTCAAACTCATAAAAAGCATGCTTTTGTGCTTCAGCAATAACATCTATAGATTGATATGTAGAAAATACAGTTAAAAACTCGATTTTTTCCTCTTTACTGTCTATTTCTTGTTGATATGAGAGCAATTTCTCATAGTTTGTTGTGGCTGGAAAACCAATATCAGCAGTTGAAATATCGCCAATACCGGTTTCTTTATTTTCTTTGGTTACTTTTCGGTCGGAGCACACAGCAATAGAATCCATAAGAAGGTTAGTGTCGGCTGACCAGCTTCTAAGCGTCTGAGAAAGAAGCTGAATACTTGGCACTAAATATAGAACTCGGAATGTACCGTCTTTTCTTTTGCTAATTCTTCTGCAATGGCCATTGACGTGTAGGTTTTACCGGTACCTGGAGCCATAATTAATTTCCCACGGTCATGTTCTCTCAGACCGTTAACTACGGTTTCAATAGCAGGTTGTTGATGCGGTCTCGGTTTTTTCTTTTCCAACAGTTTCACAGGGACTGAATCATAAAATGAAAAGGATGACCAATCGACTTTACTTTCTTTTAAATCTTCAAGTCCAATTCTTGAGATGCTTTTGCTTCGCTCTATTAGCGCACTTTCTGCATTTCGATTCCATTTGTCCGTAGAAGAAATGATCATGCCTTCTGCATAATAATTCTTCCCTACCTCATTTAGAAATGAATCTACGTGTTCTTTACGAATGGTTGTATTTTCTGAATAAAATTTGCACTGGATAGCTACTAGATTACCATTTATTCGCTTTCTAGCAACAAGATCAACACCTGTATCAATCTTCGGAATATCATAAGAATCCGGTACTTCGTTTAGCATCCAAACCTCATCATACAAACGTTTATACATTGGTTCGTGCTTTAAATAAGTAGAAATTAATATTTCAAATAAAGTTCCTCTGTCTCTTTGCTCATGTTTTTCTTTATCTATTTCTTTAATTAAATCTATAAAACTCTTATGTAGGTTGTTTTCCAAAATTTCACCGTCTTTTCTCTTAATTGGTATCACGTTCGATTATATCAAGTGTTTTCTCTACAAAGATAGTATTCGATAGAAATTGGAGAAATAGATAATGACTTATGGTAGCAAACTATTATGTACACTTATAATGGTGGGGAGTACCGCATTTAAAATAATAAAAAATATAGAAGTTAAATTTTACAGAAAATGTTGCATCACTGAATAACGATAAAAAATTTTTAGTTATTAGTTCACAAAATACTATTAATTATGATTATAAGCCTATTGCTGAGATAATTACGATTTACTTTGAATTAATTAAAGAATCGAACTATTAATTATTGAGTTTAATAGATAAACAGAAGCACAAAATAGTAAATTTCTTCCTCTTTAGTGTTTTAATAGAGTTCAGCCTAACCTAGATACAGCAGAAACATTAAAAGATATACAAAAAAATAAAATCAAAACTGTAATGGAAAAAGAGAAAAAATGAATGATGAAAATGAAAATATAAATATGAGTAATAGAGAATATGAAATATTTATAGGTATTATGAAAGATAGAATATCATTAGCAGATATAGAATACTATATAAAACATTTTGACCCGGCTAAAAAGGCAAAACTGATTATAAAAGGTTACTTATAGCTTATGATTTTAAAAATATGCCCCGGAAGGTGCTTCAATGGTCATAATGCAAAGTCATTAAAAGAAATGTTAAAACAAAATGTAGCACAAGTTTGTTAATTTAAATATAGGCTGCCTTGCGTTTTTTTCATGCGGTCACAAGCAACCAATGCTTGAAGCCGCATGATACAGCTCACTGGACTTGGAAATACCCTATAACCACAAGCCCTAGCAAAGCAATGCTTTGAGGGCTTGTAGGTTCCTGTCAGCTTCTGGGCAAGTCCATGACAGCGACAACCCAATACCAGGACAAAAAAAAGGGATAAAAAGAATTATTAAGTTCAAAATCGAAAGTAAAGGAGATAGTCATGATTCACTTGGAGAAATTCAAAAATCCATTAGTATTGTGTCACATTCGTTAAGATGCGCCAGACTCTACTGTAGCAGTAGGTTTGGCGTTTTTTGCTGTTTGTCTGTAATAAAGTTAATTTTTGAATATGTCATAGTATGCATTGTAATCATATAAGGTTATGAAAGCGGTAGAGGCTATTCGAGACGTAGGCAAAATTAAAAGATGGAATTATTAAATCCCAGCAGTACACGAGAAACGTTGCGCTATATTATTATTACGCAGGATGAAAAAGATAGAGCAGAGAGGTCTTTAGATTTATAGTTATTTTTTATAAAATCGTTACTTTTGTTTGATGAATTCTTCAAACTGCTTTTTTTGAATTTGATTATCAAAACTATTATTAGACTTGAGATTATAGTTACCAATTTCTGTTGTTTTGTAATTAGTTGGGTACATATGAATATGAATTTCTTGTATTATTTCAGTTTTTTCAACAGGAGGTTCTTCCGGTAAAAAAACAGTGGTAATTGTTATTAAACTACTTATTACAGTAAGTACACTCATTATGATGTCTTTATTACTTACAACATTAATAATTCTATTCAACAAATGTATAAATTCAATGTTTTGCTTAATACGAAAGATATTTTCTATAACTTCTTCATCCCATTCTTCTTTCATTCCGTTTTTTTCTATATCTTCAATTTCCTCGTATAGAGAGTTAAAATCGTCTATCAGTGATTCAGGAGAGTAGTTGCTGTACTCAGATTTAGAGGTAGAATGGCTACTGATTTTCTCCACAATGCGTAAAGAATCATCATTAAATATTTCTTTCATTTGATTTTGATATGCTCTAATTGTGTAAAAATTAGGATGTGTTAATATATTCTTTGCGTTATTTTGCTGCTTTGCCATCATAGATAAAACAGAATTGTTAAATACTTTTTTGATATGGTTTATATAAATTTCGTTGGATTCTAATTTAGTATTTTTAATCTGTTTAAAAATATTATTATGCTGTTGAATCATAATAAAAGCAGGATTGTTTAAGGTTTTTTGTAAATCAATTATTTGTCGATTGATGAAATAACCAGAACTATTTTTTATTAGACTCCGGAAATTCTCTTCACGTTGTATCATAGCTAAAGCAGGACTATTGGAAATATCGTCATAAGCTTTCTTCCGTTTTTCGATCATAGCTAAACCAGGATTATTAGAAATATCATCATATGCTTTCTTCTGTTTTTTGAGCATAGTGTAAGTTGGACTGTTAATCATATCGTTAGCTTTTTTTAGTTGTTGTTCAACCGCTAATCTATGTTTTACATTAGTAAATATCTTTTCGTATCTGTCTTTTGGATTATCCATTAAATACCTCTTTTCGCATGTTAGTATGATGATTTTTAGGTGTTATGTTCTATTATACTGCCAATTGAAAAAGATTTTTTAGATGAGAGTATAATATAAATTTTATATTTTTAAGAAGGATAATAAAACGAATAAGTACAGATTATGGACTGCCCTTCGGGTCTGCAAAGCAAGCTGCAAGCAAAAGTCGCTTGAAGCTGGCCACGCATCTCACCGTACAAGGAAATAAGTCGTGAACGACAATCCCTATCAAAGCAGAGCTTTGAGGGCTTGTACGTTCCTGTCTTATTTCTTTCTTGCCCGCGACAGTAAAAAGAAGAAATCAAAAGTTTAAGAGACAAAAGGAAAGAACACGCCCCGGCGTGTTCTTTTTTAGTGCCATTTTTTCTTTGCGCTAGGCAATGTATCCATGCCCTGCGTGTTCTAAGGACGAACCGGGGCAAATATTCCCGGCTGTCGCCGTTTCCCCCGTTACGTCCTAAGAACCGCACAATTCGGTCAAGGGTTTCTCTCAAAACTTTTTAAACCGCTGCGCTAAAAACTTTTGCGAGAAATCACGAGAACCGTTCCCTTGACAGTCTTGTAAGGGCAGGATAATTGCTTCGCAACAAAGCAAAAAAAGCTTTGGTTCCCTATTTGCCTAGCAAGAAAAAACGAAAATCCCGAAAGGATGAATAAATCATGAAAACATTTAAAGACTTGAACGCATTAAATAATTCTGGAAGAGAACTAGAGGACTTACGTTTATACGAGGATATGGTGTATATCGAAAAGGAACAAATACAGATCAGTCGCCGGGAAAATGCGTTGATTGTAAGAGATATTACCGATGCCATGAAACAAGGGAAAACCGTAAAAGAAGTAATGCTCATATTTATGGACTTCCGAGACTATCAGGAACCGCCATTGGAAAACTATCTATTAAGCTTAAATCTAACGGATAATGAGATTATCGAAACTCTTTTATATCATCCCGACCAGTTGCCAACACCAGAACAGGAGGACTTAATCATAAAAGAAAACGAGCATAAAGCAAAAGATATTTTTAGTCCATTTCATACACCCAAAAAAGTAAATACCTCTACAAAATGGACAGTTAATAAAGTAGCAAAAGCCATTTTAGCCGGGCAGGTAACGAAAGGTCATACAGATATGATTTTAACCGATGATTATGCTCATGATAATGCGGTAAATTTTCATGAAAATAGAATGATTCCTCTTTATAGTTTTGCTAAAGAATTAACGGAGTCGCCTTCTGGTTGGTGGGTACACGTAGACGAGCAAACAGATGACCATATCAAGCTAAGTGTAAACTGCCATCACTTCGATTATAAAACCCTCTATATTGCTGTTTAACAGCGATATAGAGGGAGGTTAAAAACATTAAAAAATAGTTTCTGGTTGTAACTGGAAATAAACTACTATATAAATAAACAAAGATTACAAAGGGAGTTGTTTCATTTGGATCAGAAAATATTGAGCATAGAAGAGATTGATCTTTTAGAAAACTGTTTAATAGAATTAGCTACTTATCATAATACTGTATCGAAAAATTTTAATGGTATTTATCCGTTAAAATCATATCAAGAAACGTTGAATGCTATAAAAAAACAAATAAAAGAGTCTTCAAGTATAGTCAATGGTTTATTACTAGAGGGAGAAGTCATTGGATTTTGTAAAATTAGTTTTGAAAGAAGAAATGGGAAGTTAGATTATTTATATGTGAATAAAAAATATAGAAGCCAAGGATACGGACGTTTATTAATGGACTGGGCAATGAGCGAATTTCAAAGAAATGATATAGAGATGATTGATTTGAAAATTGTAGTAAGAAACCCAGCAGAGAAAATGTATAAAGAATATGGCTTTCAACCTCAACTAACAGTTATGTCAAAAATTATTGAATAAAGATGAAAATCAACTTCATAAGAAAGTTGCTGTGATTCAATAGGGTAGACTTAAAAAGCTCAGTAGAAAAATGCTGAATATCAATGTTTCTACATGATCGGTTTAAATGATGTTTTTATTATAGATAGATACTGTATTAAAAGTTATAACTTTTTTACAAACTGGAAAAGGATAGAAGACGCTTTGATCAGCACCTTCTATCCTTTTTATTTCGTTAAATACTGATAAGTTGGATTATGTTAATCAAAGAAGAAACATCTGTTTGAACGGGATACATTCAAGAAATGTATGATTACCTTTTATTCCTATCCTTAAGCTGGTTTCTTTTGGAAAAAGCAGCCATAGTCTTTTCTTTGAAGAAAAAGAAGCGTTTACGGAAGAACTAGTACATTTCTTTCGTACGAAATCAAACAAAAAAAGGTCATCACCGACGCGGCGACCTTTTTTGATGTCTATCCTATGGGCGAGGGGAGCCAAGCGTAGGGCTGTTGTACCAAGGCGGAATAGAAGGAAACGAAGCGGGTTCTTAGACCCTGTTTTCCATATCGACCCTATAGACCCTATCTAAGGGCTCCCTATACTCCCTTTCCTAGACGGTGATTTCCACACTCTTGATGTCGTTTACGGTTTTATTTAAGGCGTTTCCGTTGGTATCCAGCTCCTCAAAAGGAGCATTTAATCGTTTTCCTTTTTCTAATAAAGCGAATAATTCATCATAGGTGCCGTTGACCTGCTTGGTTTCAAATACACTACCATCGTTGAAATGAAAAAGAATGGTGGGCTGAGGCATGGCTTTTTCCTCCTTTCCTCTGGAGAGGGCTCTTGATGTTGGATCCTCTAGTCGGCTATTTTGTTTTCTCTCTCTATCGTTACATAATTATTCACCTGCAATGAATGGCGTGCTTTTTTAATCTAGCTCGTTGTTCCTTTGGATAAAGAAAAGAAGAAGAGCCGCAGCTCTTCTTCTCTCCGTTCCCAAGATTTTTGGTGCGTTATCGTTATGCGTTTTTCTTTTTGCGAAGAAAGAGAGCGGCGCCACCGGCCATCAGAGCGGTCACGCTGGCCCACAAGGTGGTCATCCAGCCATTACTGCTGGTTCCACCCATACCGGTTTGTGGCATTTCTTCAGGCATAGCTGCTTCCTCGCCACCAAATTCGTCAGGGTTTTGGGCGGAAATAGCGCCACCCAGTGCTTCACCCACGCCGAACATAAACTGGAAGCCTTCTCGATACGAGCCGGTCGCTTCTTCATAATCTCCTGCGACGCGCTGATCAAATGTAGCAAGCACTTGTCTTCATGCATGCGAAGGATTCCTGGGCCGCTTCGGTTGGAAGATTTTCCTCGGTCGCTGTGCCCAGGAACGCTCCTAAGTCGGTAGTGAACATATCAATGTTTTCCAGTGCCATCGTACGAGCTTCTTCATCGCCTTCTAATTCGGCGGCCACAAGATCGCCCTGCGCGTCAATGTGATCCGGCTGCCACAGCGTGGCAAATTGATCGCCTGCTTCTTCGCCATAGACCGAAGCGACAGCGGCGGAGAAGTCAGCCGTATTTTGATCTTCCGCCCACGTTACGAAGTCATAATCGTCCGACTGGTTCACGCCTTTTTGCATGCCCAATGTTGCTAGTGCAAAGTGTTCGGACGCTAATTGGTTTAACGTCGAACGAAGATTCGCGGCCGGGGTGTCCACCGACGTATTCTCGAATTGCTCCGGCATTTGCGTTACAATCGCTCCTGATAACGCTTTACTGATGTCGAACATATGAGCAAAACCTTCGCGATAGCTAGTGTAGGCGGCTTCATAATCACCTGCTACGTAGCTGTCAAACGTGTCGAGCACATCCATTTCATGATCTCTAATCGCTTCTTCCGCGGCTTCCTGCGGAAGGTTTCCTTCGGTCGCACCGGCTAAAAAGGTCGAAAATTCGACGACAAACTCTTCGACTTCTTCTTCGGCATCGGCGCGTGCTTCCTCATCGCCTGATTTGGCAGCTTCGACAATATCGTCGGTGTAATCATTATGGCTGGTGAAGATACGGTCAAACTCCGCGGCTCCTTCTTCGCCATACACGGATTCAATGGCAGGAAGCATGTCTTTGGAGTTCTGGTACAGGGCATCTTCCGTTACTTGAGCATCGGGTGCGTCGTCATATGTTTTCTGCATCGTCTCTACGGCTAAGGCAAAATGCTCCGACAGTAAATAATCCAGGTCGGCTCGTAAATCGGAAGCTGGCGTGGCCCCTGTCATGGCTGGATCCATGGCCTGTTCCTCGTGATCAGCGGCCATAGCGGCGGTGGGCATTAATAAAGTTAAACTCATCGCTCCTGCGACGGTACGTTTCATTTTCATGTGTATCTCTCCTCTTCGTTCGGATAGAAAATATGAATCTCCTTCTTAGGATACCCTACAAAAGACTATTTTACACCTTATTTCCTATTAAATAAAAAAATAACGAATAGAAAGACCTAAAAAAGACAAACATATAGGGTTATTTATACCTAATAAAGAAAATATTATTTTCCTCTAGTAGGTATACGGTAGAAAACAACTTCTGGATCACTCTTTTCGAAAAAAGATGTGATGGTTTCGTGCATGGTAGCGAATAGGAGAGGTTTACGTACCAGCAAACCCGTGTTGGAACAAAAAACCTTTCCATGGAAAAGAATCCAGCGTACCATCCTGTTTTCTTCGGGGACGGGATGGTTTCTTCTGAGAAAAGACGGAGTACTTCTCTTTGCTCGAGGGTTTATAGTAGACTAAAAAGAAAACGTTCTCCCAAAATCGATAACTTATAGACAAAAATCTGTAGCGAAGGGGAGAAAGGAGAGAAAAAGATGCCACGAATGGACAAAAGAAAAAAAACCAAGAAACGAGAATGGCTGATGGGGGCTGTGATGCTCCTTTTACTAGGAGTAGCCGGTTATTCCGGTTTTCAAGTGTTTGTTGATACGCCCTCCATGACCGAAGAAGAAGTACCGGCTAGCGCTTCTACGCCATCCATAGAACCACAGGCGTCTCCGGTTTCCGAGGAGATCGAAGAAGAGTTTGCCTCCGTCGGCGACGAAACGGAAGCGGTCGCCGCCGAGGCGGGAGACACCGAAGCAGAGCGACCGGATCCGGTATCGCTGGCAGTACCGGCTATCGATATTACGGCGGACCTGGAGCCGGTGGGTGTGTTGGAAAACGGGCAGATGGGCGTGCCATCAACGGAAAACGGGGTGGCCTGGTTTGAGCCCGGCGTCTCCCCGGGAGAACAGGGCAATGCCGTGTTAGCCGGTCACGTCGATAGCAAAACCGGGCCCGCGATCTTTTATGATCTGGAAGAGCTGGAAGCGGGAGACGAGATCGAGGTCACCGATGACGAAGGAGAGACTTTAACGTTTGTGGTCCAGCGAGCGGAAAGCTATGACCGCAAGGATGCGCCTCTGGAGGAGATCTTTGGCGCATCCAACACGAGAAACCTAAACCTGATTACCTGTACGGGCACGTTTGATCAAGCCGAAGGGACACACGATGAACGGCTGGTGGTGTATACGGAGCTGCAGGACGAAGACAGGCAGGCCATTGAAAGCGGTGGTGAACCGCCGGAAGCGCCTACCGCTGTCGAGAAGACGGCCAGCCACGTGTCGTTTCATGCGGTGCGAAACGAGGACGACATCGCCGGGTACCGCGTCTATCAAACCGATGAAGCAGGAAACACCGAACAAGTGGCGAGTATCGGCGACCACGAACGGAAAAGCTATAGTGCGCCGGATCTAGCGGATCATAGTTATTACGTGACGACGGTCGATCAGTACGGCCAGGAATCAGAACCGTCCGAGTCTACCGACTAAACGAGGAGCCGGTGGGTGGGCAGAGCATTTTTGCTAATCGTAGCCGAATCGGGAGATAGGAAACAAAATCAAGCCCCCGCAAAGACAGATCGTCTTTGCGGGGGCTTGTTCGCTTGTCTCGTCGCTGCGGTTCCCTATTGCTCGGCGATCCAGGCAGCCACCTTATTGGCTTCGTCGCCTTCTAAAATATCCGCTGGCATGCCACTTCCACCGTTTTCTATTTTAGAACGAACGGCTTCTTCCGATAGACCCGTCCCGGCTAAAGCGGGGCCGGTGGTACCCTCTAAATTTTCCCCATGACAGCTGGCACAGCTGCCAAGGTACAGTTCTTCCGGCCCGGCACTACTTTCTGGTTCTTCAGTATCTCCACCGCAGGCCGTCAGCAGCAAGAGAAAAAAACCAGCGATCGGTAGACGTTTCTTCATCCTCAAGCCCCCTTTTTGATTTCTTATCATGGCACGTCTTTCTTTCCCGACGTATGGTTCTATACCTTACAAAAAAAGAGAAAAAAGGAGAAGAGCCGAAAGCTCTTCTCCTTGGGATGTTCTTTGATCCGTTGGTTCTTATGCTTGGTTTTTCTTTCGAATAAAGAGAGCCGCTGCGCCACCAACAAGGGCGGTGATGCTGGCCCAGAAGGTTGTCATCCAGCCATCGTTACTCGCTCCGCCCATGCCTGTTTGCGGCATTTCGTCTGGCATAGCTGCTGCTTCGTCTTCAGAGACAGTCTCCACCTGGCCACGGATTTCTCCATCCGGATACTCTTCCGTATGCAGGTTTACGTAGGCTTCCTCCGCTACTAGCGCCCCGGAAAACTCTTCCCAGGTCATGTCGCCGACTAAATCGTCTTCGGTCAATGTGCCCGTAGCGACTTCGCCGTCATAGTCCATTCCTTCTTCATTTTCGAATAAGAAGACTTCCACGGGGCCGTCTTCGCCTACGGCGCCGCTATGAATGTGTCCTGCCATCGTATCATCCAGATCATGTGCTTCCACCGTGTAGTCCAGAGACTCCCCGTCTTCGCTTACTTGAATATGGGCCTCTCCCGTCGCTTCGCTTTCAACGTCCATAACCTCCTGGTCCGGTGTTAAATCTGCCATAAAAGCTTGGCCTTCATGAGCGGCGGATGCGGTGCCCGCAAAACTAGTGACGGCAAATACAGAAACTAACGCTGGTACCATAACTTTTTTCTTCATACTAGAAAACCCCTTTTCGATTGTTGGTTGAGTGCGACTGGAGGGACGGTGGATGGGCCTCCTTTCTCTAGAGTATAAAAGCTGGTATGATTTCCAATTTCCCATTATTTTTACTTACATAGAGTAACTTTAGCACGTATTTGAAAGCGCTTCCATAGGTCATTGTTGGTGATATAAACCGAAAGACCTACCATTGGCCTCGAAAGGTTGGGTATAGCGCCCATTTGGTGCTCCCGGCCACAAGCACGATCAAACATAGTCCGAACAGAGCCAGGGGAAGTTCCATGCCGCCGATGAGGCCGCTGGGCCCCTGTACTACGATCGCGCCAAGCATCGTTCCCCCAACAGGGCAGCACTAAGACGGACGAAAAGGCCGACGAGAAGCATGAAGCCCGCGATGATTTCCACCAAAGAAGTGACGTAGGCAACAAGAGGAGACAACCCAAAGGTTTGGAACTGTTCGATCGTAGCGGTCGTGTCCCCCCATTTATCGAAACCATGGGCGATGAGAACAATGGCGGTGACAACTCGGGCGATCAAAAAGGCCCATTGCGGGTGAGAGATCATGAGATGCTCCTTTTTGTTTCGTTCGTTTGAGTAGAACGCCTTTTTTCCCCGGAGGGGAAGTTGTGTTTTTCTGTTGACACCGGTCGATGAAAGGCCGGATACAAAGCCCCTTTTCGTGTTTTCACCAGCGTTAAAACAGCCGATAAGCCAAGCAGCACAAGGGGCAGTTCATAGCCCTGAATCAGGCCGTATTGAAAATCGACCAGTATAATGGCTCCGGCCATGGTGAACCCAAGCAAAGCAGCAGAGATGCGGACAAAGATACCCAGTAAGAGCGTCGCTCCAGCTCCGGCTTCCACAAACACGGTGACATAGGCTAATGCGGCCGGAAACCCTAAGACATCAAATTGAGCCAACAGGCCATCCAGGCCGATAAATTTGCTGACGCCGTGCGTGAGCATAATCGCTCCCAGAATCATTCGACCAACAACAAGCGCCCATTCGGTTTGTTTGTTCATGATGGTTTCCTTCTTTCGTTTCGTTCGTTTGGGAGGGAATCTTCTTCCCCCCTTTCCCAAGAGAACGTAAAAACATCTCAAGTGGATCACCTTTTGGGGAACATGATACTATAAGAAAGACGAAAGCAGGGAGTAGGTTCGTCTCTCGTCCTGCCACACCAAGACCTGTTCCATGAGCAGCAAAGGATCCAAAAGAAAAAAAGGAACGGACGAAAAAATAGCTTAATGGATAAGGGGAGTAGGAACGGCGGGGGACCATCTAGCTATCTGGTGGAAAGAGAACGGTCGTTTGCCTATTTTTATGTCATAAGCATCCAATCAGGGGTTTCATCCGTATACTACATAGGTACACAATATCCCCCTTGACACGGCTGCATCATGTTTTAGGTAAAACAAAAGGGGGGAAAACACATGTCGCCAGAAACCGATGCGGAGCTATACAAGAGAATTCAAGCGCAGGATAAAGAAGCGCTCGAAATTCTCTACATCCGCTATGAACGCCTATTGTACTCGTTTGCTTACAATATGATCAACGATAAGCAGGCGGCAGAGGAAGTGATGCAGGATGTATTCTTTAAGCTGTGGCGAGGAAAAGGGGCGGGGGCCTACAACGAGTCCCGCGGCAAATTCTCGAGCTGGCTGTTGACGATTACGCGCAATGCATCCATTGATCATCTGCGGAAAAAGAAAATAGAGGTTTATGAATGGGAAGAACGGGATTCGGTCCAGGAACAAATGCCTTCCGTCGAAGAAGAAATAGAGACGAAGGAAGAGCGGACCGAGCTTCAGGCCGTTATTCATAAACTGCCGGACGAGCAGCAGCGGATGATCTGTTTATTTTACTTCCAGGGGATGTCGCAGAGCCAGATTGCGAAAGCGTGTGATATTCCGCTTGGAACCGTAAAAGGCAGACTCCGGCTGGCGCTCCAAAAACTGAAGGGTATGGTCGCTGTGGAGAGGGAGATGGAACGTGACTACTAACTATGATATGGTTCTGGACTATCTGAACCATCAGCTCTCGGATAGAGATAGAGAAACCTTTGAACAGGAGCTGACACACCATCAAGAAGGAAGAAAAGAGCTGCAGGAATGGGAGGACCTCCTGGCAGAACCGGCCTTGGTTTTGTCCTCCGTCGATCCTCCTGCAGGAATGAAAGAACGGGTGCTTGGCTTGGTGTTGGCAGAAGACAAAAAAGAATCCCGCGCACCGAAAGCGGTATATACGGGCAGAACGAAAAATAAACGCTATGGTCTTATCGGCGGCCTGCTTGCAGCCGGCCTCCTATTATCGATAGGCGCCAACGTTTTTGTTGCCACCCAGCTTCAGCAGGTGGCTTCCCAGAATGAACAGCTGGATGAAGAACTGACTTCCGTAGAGACAGCCATGGAGCAGCAGGAAAGCCGGACGGCGAGCCCGGTGGTAACGGCAAACCTGGAGCCGGCTGAAGATACCGAAGGGACCGGTATTGCAACGCTTGCAGAATCGGGAAACCAAACGGAACTGCTTGTGCAGGCGCAGGAACTTGCGGGACTGGAAGGAAATGAAGTCTATCAGGTTTGGTTATTTGAAGGTGAGTCACCGATCCCGGCGGGTGCCTTTACAACGGATGAGAACGGTCGTGGTGGGGCGGTCTTTCCTTTAACCGAAAGGGACGCCACCTGGGATGCCGTCGCCGTTACAAGAGAACCGCACCCGGGCAATCAACTGCCGGAAGGGGAGATTGTACTCCAGGCCACTCTGTGATCCGATAACAAAGCAAGCGGACCGAGACAGACAAGCCTGCCTCGGCCCGCTTTTCTTCTACTCTTTTCCTAACCAGGTTTTTTGCCCATGGGGTAACTTTTAAGAATCCAAGCGTGTTTGTTGCTTTTCTTCAAGGGCACGGGGGCAAAAAAGCGGAACAACACAAAGAAAAAAGGCATGATATAGCAATTATATCATGCCTTTACTGTTCATATATGTTTAGGCTACTCCATGCGTTAGAACAGCCTAAACTAAAAGGGGAGTACATAAGGAGTATAGTAAACGAGGTTTTCTATGTAAATAGATACAATCTAATGTATAAGCGTTTTTTAACAAAGTCAAAGTGTGGTGATAGACCTATTTTTCTTCTTGGCTGTCTTGAATTTTGACAAGAATGTGGATATTTATATAGAAAAAGCGATCTTTATGGGTGTTTTTGCGAAAGAAACAACTCGATTGTAATAGAAGCAGCTTTATTGTTGCTCCACACGAGGTAGTGTCCGAAAATTACGCTTATCGTTATAAATCCGCACTTTTCTGACGTTCTCCCCAGTATAAAACATCCCACTTGAAGGGAATAGAGCAGACTGTCTTAGTTGTCTTTCTTTTTCATCCGTTCTGCCCAAGGTTCGATAGGTAAAGACTCATTCTTTAATCGGTGTACTCGAGGGTCTTCCATAGGTTTGAGTCAATCGTTTATCGTCAAGCAAGGCCTAAAAAGCTACTCCTGAACCGCTTGTTCTTTAAATATGTCGCTCATAGCCAAAGCAAACACCCCAAAATGTAGATTTTACTCTAACGTTTGGGGTGCAGTGCCTTAGGAGAGCCTCTTGTTTGAATGAATTACGAAGATAAAAAAGCTAAAAGTTCTTTATTAAAGGTCTCTGGCTCATCGTAAATCGTGCTGTGGCCACTTTCCTGAAACGTGACAATAAAAGAGTTTTCCACTGTTTTATTCATATGCTCCGCAAATACAAACGGTGTTAATTGATCTTTCGTCCCATGGAAAATGGCAGTCGGCACGGTAATGCTTTTCAAGTCCGGGCGTAGATCGGCATCACGAAGCGATTCAGCGACACCGACCATTCCAAGAGAGGAGGAGGCCATTCCCATATCCTGAAAATGGGCGCGCAGGGCATCGCTCGTGTTTTCCCCTAGAAACATCTGGCCTACTTGTTGAACGGTGGCAGCCCGGTCTTGAAGGGCGCCTTGAATAAGTCCATCTACATTTTCTGTCGGCAGACCGTCTGCAAAGTTCTCCGATTGGGTCATCTTGGGAGCGGCGGCACTGGCGAGGACAAGCTTAGATACTCCATGCCCTTGATGGCGTCCCATATAACGGGAAGCCACGCCGCCTCC
>NZ_JALBWT010000019.1:0-101178 GCF_023845525.1 Sinobaca sp. H24 | reverse complement strand
TGTCATTTTAGATGCTTCTATTCCAAGCTCAGGAAGAAGCTCAGCTGTGGTCCGTCCTTTTTCTTCTTTTTTGGCAAATACATATTTCCACATCTTTAATTGACTCAATATATAAATCATCTTCAGAAAGACCCTGACCTTTTAGCAAAGCCAATAGCCGCTTTGTCCAGGATCCGTCCTCCGCCTGTGCAATTTGTCGTGCAGGCCCTTTTTTTGTTTCAACAATATCCTCCTGTGACTCTGCTGCACCTTCAATACGGACCGCAAGCCTTCTTGAGTAGAAAAAGAAGCTATTGCTTTATAGGCAATTCTCTTCTCTTTCAACCATGCGGCTGTTCTGCTTTCCAGCTGCAGCATGGCATCGGTCACAAAACGTGCCGGCATTTCTTCAAGGCCTATTTCCAGTAAATAATCCTTATTCGCCATTGGAAGACTCCTCCTTTTCGTTAAGCAGTGGAAACTGCAGACGCTCTCTTTCCTGATAATAAGACGCGGCGCATTCTCTGGCCAGGCGCCTGACCCGGCCGATAAGCCAGCTCTTTCCGTTACGCTGATCGCTCCTCCTGCATCAAGCAGATTAAAGTGTGGGAGCATTTCAGCACATAATCATATGCAGGAAAAACAAGCGACTCTTCAAGTGCTCTTGCTGCTTCTTTTTCATACGTATCAAATTCTTTAAAAAGCATCGCTGCATCCGCTACTTCGAAAGCATATTTGGAATGCTCATATTCCGGCTGTTTGAAAATATCTCCATATAAAAAGCCATCCACCCATGTGAGATCAAAGACATTTTCTTTGTCCTGATATAGGAAGCGAGCCTTTCGATGCCGTAAGTGATTTCGACAGCTACCGGACTTGCTTCCATACCGCCAACCTGCTGAAAAATAAGTAAACTGGGTAATTTCCATGCCATCAAGCCAGACTTCCCAACCCAGCCCCCAGGCACTCAGCGTAGGCGCTTCCCAGTTGTCTTCTACGAAACGAATATCATGCTTTTCGGATTAATTCCGAGCTTTTCCAGACTTTCTAAGTACAATTCCTGAATATTCGGCGGAGAAGGCTTCATAATAACCTGAAACTGGTGATGCTGGTATAAACGGTTAGGATTCTCTCCATAGCGTCCATCAGCCGGACGTCTGGAAGGTTCCACATATGCCACATTCCACGGCTCCGGGCCAATGCTTCTTAAAAAGTCATGGGATTCATTGTCCCTGCCCCTTTTTCTACATCATAGGCCTGCATCAGAATGCAGTTTTGATCGGACCAAAATTTCTGAAGCGTTAAAATCATATCTTGAACGTTCATCTAATCCCTCCATTGAATGATTACTTTTTTGAGCACATAAAAAACCGCCCCTATACCACATCTATGGTATAGGGACGGTTGTATACTCCGCGGTTCCACCCTACTTGCTTTCTGCCGGACAGCAGAGAAGCCACTCTTCGTTTTATATGCTCCAGGATGCCTTCGTCTTCATAAACAGCGCAGCTTTCACCATCCTGCGCTCGCTGATTGTTTAGAGAAAGAGTACTATTTCCCTTCAATGCACTATCAAATGTAGTTGAATCATACTTAAATCCATTCTTTCTGTCAAGTATCCTCGACAGGATTCCACTTTTCCATCTGTTCCATAAATCGCTTAGAACGAAGGTAAAGACCGGAATATTCTTCGTAATAGGTATCCATAACCTGACGGAGTTCTTTTTTCGTCTCTGGTTTCAGCGTAATGCTTCCCAGACGTTTTAAGTCAAGATAATAAAAGGTACGCAGCAGTTGAATGGCTTTCGGACTGATATCCATCCGGTATTCATCACGGTGACTGCACCGGTGGCAGAGAAATCCCGCTCCCCTTATGGAAAAGCTGAACGTCCCTTCTTTATTTCCACAGTTTATACATTGATCCAGCTGTGGCTTTATTCCGGCCGCATCCGTCATTTTCAATTCAAAAATCCGTATAAGCGTTTCTGCGTCGTCTCCTTCTTCTACGTGCTCAAGAATCTGCCAGAACAATTCGAACAAAAACGGATTTGTTTCCCGATCGTTTGTCAGCTTATCCAATAACTCTGCTGCATATGCAATGTAAGAAGCCTTCCACAAATCTTCACGAATATGACGGTAGGACTTAATAATATCTGCCTGATTGAGCGAACTCATGCCGGAACTGCTGTAATAGAGAAAAATACCGTAAACAAAGGCTGGGCTGCCCTGCCAGCCGGTTTTTTGGCTTTTTGGCGCCTTTAGCCATAACAGCCACTTTGCCGGCTTCTCTTGTATACAATGTCAGCACTACATCAGCTTCTCCATAGGGACGGTTCGAATCACTATTCCTTCAGCTTTTTTCAGCATGACATCGATCCTTCTTTACATAACGTTAATAATCGTTTTGATCATATCCATGTTCTTTGAGCTGGTAGGAGCTGTTTCTCCAATCCTTCTCTACTTTGGCATAAAGCTCCAGGTATACATTCGAGCCAAGCAGCTTTTGAATATCCTGTCTTGCCAGCTCGCCGATTTTTTTCAGAAGTGCACCTTGTTTTCCAATAATAATGCCTTTCTGTGAAGAGCGTTCCACCGCAATTACAGCAGAAATATATACGGCTCCGCCTTTTCGTTCCTTCATTTCCTCTATAATGACAGCAACTGAATGAGGAATTTCATCGCGGGTCAGCTGAAGCACTTTCTCCCGTATTAATTCACTGACGATAAAACGCTCGGGATGGTCTGTAATTTCATCTTCCGGATAGTAAGCAGGACCCTCCTCCATATATTCGAGAAGCTGCTGCATCATTGTCTCCACATTATTTCCTTTTAAGGCAGACACCGGTACAATCTCTGCGAAATCGTATAAATGACGATATTTTTCAATGACCTGCATTACCTGTTCCGGGGTCATCTCATCAATTTTGTTTACAATAAGAAATACCGGGGTCGACGTTTCTTTTAATTTATTAATAATGTATTCTTCTCCAGGACCATATTTTTCGGTAGCATCAATTAAATAAAGTATGATATCTACTTCTCTAAGTGTTTCTGTAGCCATCCGCACCATATAATCTCCGAGCTTATGCTTGGGCTTATGAATACCCGGGGTATCAATAAAAATAATCTGGGAGTTCTCATCCGTATAGAACCCCTGGATTTTGTTTCTAGTTGTCTGCGGCTTATCGCTCATAATCGCAATCTTCTGGCCGATTACATGGTTTAAAAGGGTAGACTTCCCGCGTTCGGCCGGCCGATAAGTGCAGCAAATCCTGATTTAAATACACTATCTGTCATCTCATATCTCCTGCCTGAAAAGCTCCCGGCAGAAGCTCCTGCATCGTAGTTTTTACGGTATTTCCTTCTAAATTACTTAAGACAATGACAGCTTCCGGTGCATGAATTCAGAAAGAACCTGTCTGCATGCACCGCAAGGGGCTACAGCATTTTCTGTATCGGCTACGATAGCAATCTCTTCAATATCTTTTATTTCCACTGCTCACTGCTTTGAAAACAGCTGTCCGCTCAGCACAGTTGGTTAAGCCGTAAGATGCATTTTCCCACATTGCAGCCTGTATATACCGATCCATCCTTTGTTTTCAGGGCTGCTCAAACCTTAAACTGCGAATAAGGAACCTGAGCAAATTCTCTTGCTTGTTTTGCCTGTTCAATTAACGTCTCCATAAAAATCCTCCTCTTATTACAGCCATGTACTTAAGGCTCTGCAAACAGCAGAACACCAATAAGAACAGCTATTATTGTAAATATAAACACTCCGGCAGCCGCAGCATCCTTTCGCTTTTTCAGCCAGAGGATGATACTGCTCCGTCATCAAATCTACCGTATTCTCCAATGCGGTATTCAGCAGTTCCAGTGAAAGCACAATACCAATGGTAAGAAGCAGAATACTCCATTTCCATAATGGAAATGGAACAAACAGGGCAAGCACGATTACCGCTGCAGCTGCTGCTAAATGATACTGCATGTTTGCCTCATTTTTTGCAGTTTCTTTCATTCCTCTAGCTGCATACCGAAAAGATAACAGCAGACGTTTCGTCCTGCGCTGCTTATTGCCGTTTAAGCCCATATTCCTGAAGTATCTCTTCCTGACGGGCAAACATTTCTTTTTCTTCCGACTCACTGTCGTGCAGATAGCCAAGCAGATGAAGCAGCCGTGCACTCCAGAAGCAAATTCCCTCTCGAAAGAATGACCGTACTCTTCTGCCTGTTCTATGGTACGCGGCACTGATAACTATATCTCCCAGCAGATGCGGCACATCATCACCCTCTATAAAAGGCTCTTCGTCGTCAAGTGCGAAGGAGATAACATCGGTCGGTTTATCTATGCCTCGGTATTCTTTATTAATTTCCTGAATCGCGTCATTGGTTACAATCGTAACAGAAAGCTCGGCTTCCCCTTTAATTGCTTCCATTCCTGCTGCCAGCTGAAGCACTTCTTCCAGCAGCTGAAGAGACTGTTCAGATACTTCCGTTGTTTCATCGTTAATATCGATTAGTACTGCCATATCCTGCCTCCATTGTTTTTATAGTGTTTTCTTTGTTTCCGCAGCGTTCATCTGCTTTTGCGGGTCTGCTTCGTCATATGCTTCTAAAATCTGCTGTACGAGCGTATGTCTTACTACATCCGTCGGCTTCAAATAAATAAAACCTATTGAGTCCACATTTTTTAAAATATTAATTGCTACCCGGAGGCCGGACTGCTGGCCTTTTGGCAGGTCGATTTGAGTCAGATCTCCATTCACTACCATTTTTGACCCAAAACCCAGTCTCGTAATAAACATTTTTATTTGTTCTTTTGTGGTATTCTGCGCCTCATCAAGAATGACAAAAGCATCTTCAAGCGTCCGCCCTCTCATATAGGCCAGGGGCGCTACTTCGATCGTTCCGCGTTCCAGTAGACGGTTGGTATGCTCTAGTCCGAATACGTCATGCAGGGCATCGTAAAGCGGTCTCAAGTACGGGTCTACTTTTTCCTTTAAATCACCCGGAAGAAAACCAAGGCTTTCTCCAGCTTCCACTGCAGGTCTTGTCAGCACAATGCGCTTCACACTGCCGTCTTTAAGTGCATTTACTGCCATAACTACAGCAAGATACGTTTTCCCTGTACCGGCAGGTCCTATTCCAAAAACCATATCCCGTCTGCGGATAGCATACACGTACTCCTGCTGTCCTAATGTTTTCACAACAATAGGTTTGCCTTTTGTATTTACTGCAATTTTTTCCTGGTGCAGCGTGTTCAGCTGATCTATTTTATCTTCTTTGGATAGTTGTATAGCATAGATTACATCTCTTTCCGTAATCTCTACGTTTTTTCTTAGAAGGTCAATCAACGAACCCATTACTTCCGATATCGTATCTGCATCTTTTTTTTCTCCGGAAATAATTAAGCTTTCTCCTCGTGTCACAATCGATACATTCAGCTTTTCTTCCAGCCGTTTTAAATGAATATCGTTGGGACCGAACAGCAGCTGCGCTTCGTTTGCATCTTTTACTTCTAAGGATAGTACATGCTTTTCTGCCAATATACTCATTCTCCTCGGATTTATCGGCTGCACCGATCTAGTCTAGTTGCTTTCGTCTCTCCCCTACTTTACCATCCCTATCCCGCCCTTGCAAAGGGATGCACTGCTCTCTTCCACTTTTTTAGAAAGGAGTGCCTGCTCGCAAAAAACGCCGTATACAAAAAGAAACTGAGCCGCTGAGGGCTCAGTTTCCTATTTTCTTTTGGAATATATAGAGGTTTGATGAGGTCTTTGAGAACGGGGCTTCCCGAGAATCTCCGACCATATAATTCCGTTTTTTGCATCTTCATGGGATGGAGAAGAAAAAGAAGTTTTTGAAGAAGAACCTCCTGTTTTCTGTGAACCTCCCGCGTTATCCAATGCCTGATTAAAAATGGGAGAGTTATCGTCAATAGGATTTTTCTCTGCCTCTGATCTGCGCTTTTTAGCCTGTTCCATTTTTTCATAATACTGAGCAGTCCGGCCGGAAGCAGGGTCTGTGCTTTCTCCCCGCACAAATTCTCCCTCTGCCTCTGGAACCGGCTTTGTGGGACGTTCGCCAGATGAAGATTGGCTTCCTTCCGGTTTTTCCTGCTGAAAGATCGACTCCCAATCTATCTTCCCGGGACCAGATCGCTTCTGCTGGCCTCCGCCGGGGCTGTTTTGTGAATTATCTCCCTCGGATCGCTGCTTGCTTCGATTGACAAGGGAAAAAATAGCGGCACCCGCAATAAAGAGGAAAAATAAATTACCAAGCAAAAACTCTATGAAAGCATCCATTGGCTGCCTCCTCTTTGTCTAATTCTAGCGGATTGGGCCAGAATCGTTATTATCATCATTTAGATCTTTCTTTGTACCTTTGCTGATCGAATCTCTCATGTCCGTATCTGCTTCTACGTTCTGGATATTCATATAATCCATTACGCCGAGATTACCGGAACGAAGGGCTTCAGCCATAGCCATTGGTACTTCTGCCTCTGACTCAACCACTTTCGCGCGCATTTCTTCAACACGGGCACGCATTTCCTGCTCGTGTGCTACAGCCATTGCGCGACGCTCTTCGGCTTTTGCCTGAGCAATTTTCTTGTCGGCTTCCGCCTGGTCTGTCTGCAGGCCGGCACCGATGTTTTTACCAATATCAATATCTGCAATATCAATAGATAAAATTTCAAATGCAGTACCTGAGTCAAGTCCCTTACTAAGAACAGTCTGGGAAATACTGTCAGGGTTTTCCAGAACGCCTTTGTGATCTTTGGAAGAAACCAATAGTAGAAACAATACCTTCACCTACACGGGCAATGATTGTCTCTTCACCGGCACCACCAACAAGGCGGTCTATGTTCGCACGAACAGTGATACGTGCTTTCGCTTTCACTTCGATACCATCCATAGCAACACCGGCAATAAATGGTGTTTCAATCACTTTAGGGTTTACACTCATCTGAACGCTTCAAGTACGTCACGTCCAGCAAGGTCAATTGCTGCACTGCGCTCAAATGTAAGCTCAATGTTGGCACGCTGAGCCGCGATTAAAGCGTTAACTACACGGTCTACGTTACCGCCGGCAAGATAGTGTCCTTCTAATTTATTTAAAGAAAGCTCCAGTCCTGCTTATCGGCTTTGATCATTGGGTTTACAATACGTGCTGGAATAACACGTCTTAATCTCATACCTACCAGTTGGAAAATACCTACCTTTACTCCTGCTGCAAGCGCTGAAATCCAAAGCGCTACTGGTACGAATGTGAATAGAATGGCCAATGCGATTAATACAAGGGCCAATACAATAATAAGAGTCAAATCTACTGTCATGTGCCGCTTCCTCCTTTTAAATGTGAACCTTAAATTTTTCTTACGATAATTCTTGTGCCCTCTACTTTAATGATTCGGAGAGCCGATCCTTTTTCGATAAAGCCTCCCTCTGTCACCACATCAATTCGTTCCTCATCTACTACGGCCGATCCTGATGGATGAAGCGGGGTTAGTGCCACTGCTTCCTTTTGAAGCAGGTCATTTCTGTCATGATTGGAATAATATCCTTCTTCCTTATTCATTGTATCTTTTAATACCAGCTTTTGCATAGGTCCTTTTTTTCCAAACATTACTATCATAATAATACCAAGCACAACAGCTAGAGCAATAGCCACCGCAAGAGATATAACAACGTACGTCGTGGAAAAAGAAGCCAGTATTAATCCGCCTGCCATAGCAGCGATTCCAAGAAATCCAAAAATTCCAAATCCCGGAACGAACAATTCAATTAAAAGAAGTATCAAGCCGACCAGAAACAAAATGATAGATTCCATTCCCGCAAAGCCTGCGATAGAATGTCCAAAAAAGAATAATAACAGGGAGGCAACGCCCAGAATGCCCGGGATCCCAAAGCCCGGCGTCAGCACAGCCATAATAAGACCAATGCTCCCTACACTTAATAGTATAGGAATAACGACTGGATTTGTAACAAATCGTGCAATCTGTTCTGCAAAGCTAACGCTGAGTTCCTCTACTTGAGCCCCTTCGAGCCCAAGCTGATTCAGAAGCTGCTCACGATCATCGCTTAAATAGTCTGCATACCCTACTTCTTCTGCTTCAGAAGGGGTTAAAGTAAGCAGAGATCCTTCTCCAGCTCTATAATCCGGTAAATCAATGGACGGATCAGCCATGGCTTCTGCATATACAGGATCTCTGTCCTGGGATTCTGCTGCATTCGTCATGTTGGCAACCCAGGCGGATTGGGCTTTATCTTCCGCTGCATTGCCTGCTCCATCAATAACCTGGGCTGAGCCCATTTCTGTTCCCGGTGCCATTGCAATCGTATCCGCATTTAATGCGATAAAAGCACCGGCCGACATCGCTTCTTCTGTAACAAAAGCTGTAACCGGCATTGGGGCGTCGCTTACAATGCCTGCTATGTTACCAGCTGCATCTACAGCACCACCCGGAGTGTCTATTTCTAAAATCACATGAGTAGCTCCGGCCTCTTCTGCTTCCTCAAATGACCTTTCCAAAAATGATTCAAGCCCTCGTTCTACCGCCTGTTCTACAGGGATTACGTATACAAGATCATCCTCATCTGCCTGCGCGGCGAAAGGAAAGATTAAAAAGACAGCAGCACTTATGAAAAACACAAGAGAACGTATGAGAATAGCCCCCACCTCTCCTTCTTTTCTTTTACATATATACTCGCATTACTATGTACGCATACCAGCAGGTTACGTTTCAGTTTCTTTAACAAATAATGAATAAAAGAATCGTACAGAAAAAGCATGCCTCCTACAATGGAAGACATGCTTTTAACTGCTGAAGAAACTTACGTGGAGAGAATCATTAAGAAACATAGCCTTAAGGCTAAAGGTTCCCGCATCTCTTGCCCTATATTTTTAACAGAAAATGCCAGGGCATTTCTTCTAACACTTGATACCTATTTTGCTAGATTGGAGCGTACTTAGAATTTACGGCTTCTTGCCGCTTCACTCTTCTTCTTACGCTTAATGCTAGGCTTTTCATAATGCTTTCTCTTACGCACTTCAGCCAATGTTCCTTCTTTTGAAAGCGAACGCTTAAAACGGCGAAGAGCGACATCAATGGACTCATTCTTACGAACTCGTGTTTCAGCCATAATGATTCCCTCCCTCCGGACAACCAATATAACCAATTAAATAATTGATCATTTTATAAAATTATAATGCATATGGAATAAAAAAGCAATACAGCTCTTGCTATTATTTAAATCTTTTGGGTTAGTAGCTGCCTTCTTCTGCCTGATCTCCAGATACCAGTGCTACACCTGAGCTGGTACCAAGTCTTGATGCCCCCGCGTTTATCATGGCTTCTGCTGTTTTCAGATCCCTGATACCGCCGCTTGCTTTCACTTGTGCCTTTTCTCCTACAATGCTTTTCATTAATTCTACATCTTCTACAGTTGCACCGCCGCCCGCAAATCCAGTAGACGTTTTTACAAAATCAGCTCCGGCTTCGAGCGCCAGTTCACAGGCTCTTCTTTTTTCATCATCGGTGAGAAGAGATGTTTTCAATAATAACTTTAACAAGAGCTAATTTATCTGCTGCCTGCACTACTGATTGAATATCCCGCAGCACTACTTCATCCCGTCCTGACTTTAGGGCGCCTATGTTAATAACCATATCCAGTTCTGCTGCACCCTGCTTCATTGCCTGCTCTGCTTCGGCAGCTTTTCGCTTCCGGTGTAGAGGCGCCAAGCGGAAACCCAATAACGGTACAGACCTTTACGGACGTTTCTCTTAATATAGAGAAGGCTTCTTCTACCATCGCTGGATTAACACATACAGAAGCAAACTCATTTTCTTTTGCTTCCTGAGCCAGTTTCTGCACCTGCTCAAACGTTGCTTCTGGTTTTAAAAGCGTGTGATCTATCATTGCGGCCATATTGTTCATCGTATCTCTCCTTTACTGCGACTGCAGTAATTTCTCGTCTTCTATAACCCGCACTACTTCTCCTTCGTTAAAAGGATATCCAGCTCTATTTATTTTCACTTTAACAATTTTTCCAATAATAGATGGATCCGCTTCAAACTTCACTTTCATGTAGTTTGTGGAATAGCCGACTAAACGTCCGCTCTCTGGATCTTCTTTTTCCTGTTCTTCCGGAATAACTTCCAGCACTTCTCCCTCATGACGTGCTGCATACTGCTTGGCAAGCTGGTTGGATAAGGCAATTAAACGATGCACTCTTTCGTTTTTTGTTTCTTCTTCCACCTGATCTTCCATTCTTGCCGCCGGAGTTCCCGTTCGTTTAGAGTAGGGAAAAACATGAAGTTCTGAAAATTCCAGCCGGGAAATAAAATCGAAGGTTTCCTGGAATTCTTCCTTCGTTTCCCCTGGGAAACCGACGATCACATCTGATGTCACCGCAAGTCCGGGAAGCGCTTCTTTCAAACGTTCCACTCGTTCCGCATAAAAAGCATTCGTATATTTCCTGCGCATTCTTTTTAACACCGTGTCTGATCCGGACTGTAGAGGGATATGAAGGTGGTTCACTACTTTTTGGGAAGCTTTAATAACATCAATTACTTCATCAGTAATCTGACTTGCTTCAATCGAAGAAATTCGGATACGCTTAAGCCCTTCTACTTTCTCAAGTTCAAGAAGCAGATCCGATAAATGATAATCTTTCATATCTTCTCCATATCCGCCCGTATGAATACCGGTCAGAACAATTTCTTTATACCCTGCCTCTACGAGCTGATGCGCCTGCTTTAACACTTCTTTTGGATCTCGAGAACGAAGAAGGCCTCTGGCCCAGGGAATAATACAGAATGTACAAAAGTTATTACAGCCTTCCTGAATTTTCAGTGAAGCGCGGGTGCGGTCGGTAAATGATGGAACATCCAGTTCTTCATACACTCTTGTTTTCATAATATTGCCGACGCCGTTTATTGGTTCTCTTTCTTTTTTAAATTGTTCAATGTATGGAAGCATCTTTTTGCGGTCCTGTGTTCCTACAACAACATCCACTCCGGGAATCGCCATTATTTCTGCCGGGGATGTCTGGGCATAGCAGCCCGTTACACAAATAACCGCTTCAGGGTTTTTTCTGACCGCCCGGCGGATGACCTGCCGGCTTTTTTTATCTCCTGTGTTGGTAACCGTACAAGTATTAATAACATACACGTCTGCCCGCTTATCAAAATCCGTTTTTTCATATCCTTCTTCTTTAAACAGCTGCCAAATAGCCTCTGTTTCATAGTGGTTTACTTTACACCCTAAAGTGTGGAAGGCCACATTACTCATTGCGTTCACCTCATCAATTCAAAATGGTAGGACAATACGGCAAGAAAATAGGATGATGCCGTTTCACTTCTGAGAATGCGGGGACCCAGACTAACAGAATAAAAAGCATGGTTCGCCATTTTACTTTTTTCTTTCTCGCTGATGCCGCCTTCCGGACCAATGCAGGCAAAAAAGGAAGCACCCGTTTGATAACGGCTCAACGCCTCAGCTAATGCGCTGTGGGATTTGGATCGCGCCTGCTCTTCGTCTATGACGAGTCGATCTTGATAAAGCGCGGCCTGTTCCATCAGTTTATCTGTGCTTTCACAGTATACAACTTTAGGAATGATAAGCCTTTCGGACTGTTCCGCCGCTTCTTTCGCTATTTTCTGCAGACGTTCTGTCTTTTTAGCGGCTTTCGTATGATCCCATTTTACAACAGAACGCTCCCCCTGATAAATATAAATAACAGAAGCACCCAGCTCCGTGCTTTTCTGCACCACATGGTCAAGTTTATCCCCTTTTACAAGCGCCTGTGCAATTGCTGCTTTGACAGGAAGTTCCCTGTTTCCCTGTTCTTCCTTCTCGAGATCAAGGTACACTTCATTATTATCGTTAAATGAGCTGATTATTCCGACGGCAGCACGTCCTTCGTTATTCAATACGACTACTCTGCTGCCGGTATCCATTCTCATTACTTTTATAACGTGTTTGGCATCATCGCCCCGAATGACCGCTGTGTTTTTTTCCATTTGGTTTGAGGGAATAAAATATCTCTGCATCCATTCGCATCCTTTACTCGGGCTTAACTGCTTTAAAAAGAACCCAATCCTCCATGGTATGGACTTCCAGATTCTCAAATCCTGTGTCCAGAAGCGCCTGTTCCACCTGGTTTCGCTTGCTCTCTATGATGCCTGAAGTAATAAAGACGCCCCCTGCTTTCAGCTGACTGTATGCACCGTCCATTAACCTTATAATAATATCTGCTAATATATTAGCGACAATTAGGTCTGCCTGCACAGAAGAGTCTGCAAGAAGATCATTTTTGGTCACCTGAACAACCGATGTGCACTTATTATATTCCACATTCTCCAATGCACTTCGGACAGCAATATCGTCAAGATCAAAAGCTTTCACTTCAGCCGCTCCTAATTTCGCCGCTGCTATCGCAAGAATTCCTGACCCGGTGCCGACATCCAGTACCGTTTCGCCGCCATTAAGCTCTCTTTCAAGAGCCTGAATGCAAAGCATCGTTGTAGGATGGGTCCCCGTCCCAAAAGCCATACCTGGATCCAGTTCAATCACTTTTTCAAGCGGGGACTCCGGCACATAGACTTCCCAGCTCGGCGCCACCGTTAGTGTCTCAGACATCCTTACTGGTTTATAGTACTGTTTCCAGGAGTTTTCCCAATCTTCTTCATATACATCAGCAAGCACGACATCTACTGATCCCGGCTCAATACCATAAAGAGGAAGATCCTTGAGAGCCGCTTTAATTTTCTTTATCGTTTCCCCTACGTACTCATTGGCCGGAAAATAAGCTTTTACAATTGCCCCTTCTTCCGGATAGTCCTCCGCTGAAAGTTTATACATTTCGTCTTCCGCTTCGTCCCATAGTCTCGTCAAGTCTGCAGAGTCTTCGATCACTACTCCGCTCGCACCGGCCTGATGTAAAATATACGAAACAGGCTCAATTGCCTGTTCCGTAGTGTGAATGCTGCATTCCGTCCATTTACTCATTGTTTTCTCCCATGTGCTTTATTAGTCTCCGCGAAAAGCGCGTTTTACTTTATCAAAAAAGTTCTGATGCTGTTCGTCCACGTTGGAATCGCCGCTTACTTTAGCAAACTCCCGTATCAGGTCTTTTTGATCCTCGGAAAGTTTTTTCGGAACAATAACCTTCACATTAATATGCTGATCTCCATGACCGCGTCCGTGAACGTTTGGTATACCTTTCCCTCTCATACGGAAGCTTGTGCCGGTCTGAGTACCTGCCGGGATTTTTAGTTTAACCTTACCGCTTAAAGCCGGTACTTCAATTTCATCGCCAAGTGCTGCCTGAGCGAAAGTAAGAGGCATTTCACAGAAAACATCGTCGCCTTCCCGTTCAAAGAATTCATGAGACTGTACATCAAACACGACATATAGATCTCCAGGAGGGCCTCCGTTTGCACCTGCTTCACCCTGTCCGGATACACGAATCTGCTGGCCATAGTCCACGCCTGCCGGAACTTTGATGCTGATTTTTTTGTTTTTCGTAATTTTTCCTCTGCCGCCGCATGTTTTACACTTCTCAGGAATAATCTTACCGGTACCCTGACAGCTATCGCATACACGACGATTCACTACACGTCCAAATGGAGTATTCTGCTCTACGTTAAGCTGGCCGGCTCCTCCGCACTTGCTGCAGGTTTTAGGGCTCGTACCAGGCTTAGCACCATCTCCATCACACGTGCCGCATGTTTCTTCTTTAGGTATTTCAATTTCAGTCGTTTTTCCAAATACAGCCTTTTAAAAGCGAGCGTCATTGTATACTGCAGATCTGCACCTTGACGTGGAGCATTTGGATCACGGCGTCTACCGCCGCCTCCGCCCCCGCCGAAGAACATGTCGAAAATGTCGCCAAACCCGCCGCCGAAGTCGCCGGCTCCTCCGCCGCCGAAACCCTGGTTCGGTTCTGCGCTTCCAAATTGATCATAATTGGACTTTTTCTGCGGATCGCTTAATACATCATACGCATCCTTTACTTCTTTGAACTTTTCTTCTGCGTTTGCTTCTTTATTAACGTCCGGGTGGTACTTTCTTGCTAATTTTCTATATGCTTTTTTTACTTCATCAACTGATGCATCTTTATCTACGCCAAGCGTTTCATAATAATCTTTTTTACTCAATCTATTCACTCCCGTTCATCGCTCATTACACAAAGGTAATCATACCATTATCGTATTTATTGATTCAACCAGAAACCATGACAAATAGGCGTCCCATTTACATAAAAGAAGAGGCCGCCCCATAAAGAAGCTTGGCTTCGTTAGTAATGGGACAGCCCCTTTGCTTTTGCATCGTTATTTATTTATCTTTGTTTTCGTCATCTTTTACTTCTTCGTAATCAGCATCAACGACATTGTCGTCTTCACTTTGGCCGTCTGCAGCGCCTTCTGCGCCTTCAGCCTGCTGAGCCTGCTGGGCTGCCTGCTCATAAAGTTTAGTGGAAAGCTGCTGTACGACTTCCTGAAGCTCATCTTTTGCACTTCTGATCGCTTCGATATCGTCGCCTTCCAACGCTGTTTTCACTTTTTCTTTTGCAGCTTCTGCATTATCTTTATCTGCCTGCTCTACGCTCTCGCCAAGATCTTTAAGCGTTTTGTCCGTAGTAAATACAAGCTGGTCTGCCTCATTGCGTACTTCTACAGACTCTTTGCGTTTCTTATCTTCTTCTGCATTTTCTTCTGCATCTTTTACCATTTTTTCAACATCTTCATCGCTCAATCCGGATGAAGACGTAATAGTAATGGACTGCTCTTTGTTAGTGCCAAGATCTTTCGCACGAACGTTTACAATACCATTTGCATCAATGTCAAACGTTACTTCTATCTGCGGAACACCACGTGGTGCCGGCGGAATATCTGTAAGCTGAAAACGACCGAGTGTCTTATTGTCCGCTGCCATTTCGCGCTCACCCTGAAGCACATGGATATCAACAGAAGGCTGATTATCTGATGCAGTTGAGAACGTCTGGGATTTGCTTGTTGGAATCGTTGTGTTGCGATCGATCAAACGAGTCGATACTCCACCCATCGTTTCAATTCCAAGAGAAAGCGGCGTTACGTCAAGAAGTACAACGTCTTTTACATCACCGGAAAGAACACCAGCCTGAACAGCTGCACCAAGTGCAACAACTTCATCCGGGTTTACGCCTTTATGCGGATCTTTGCCGGTAAGCTTTTTGATTTCTTCCTGTACTGCAGGAATTCTCGTAGAACCGCCGACAAGAATAACTTTATCAATTTCAGAAGCACTCAGGCCGGAGTCTTTTAACGCCTGACGTGTAGGTCCCATCGTTTTTTCTACAAGTGAAGAGGTAAGGTCATCGAACTTCGCACGGCTCAGCGTAAGCTCAAGGTGCTTTGGTCCGCTTGCATCTGCTGTAATAAATGGAAGAGAAATCTGCGTCTGGGATACACCGGAAAGATCTTTCTTCGCTTTCTCTGCGGAATCTTTCAAACGCTGTACAGCCATTTTATCCTGAGAAAGGTCGATACCGTTTTCTTTTTTGAACTCTGCTACAAGATGATCAATAATGACCTGGTCAAAATCGTCTCCACCAAGCTTATTGTCACCGAATGTTGATTTTACTTCGAAAAAGCCTTCACCAAGTTCAAGGATGGATACGTCAAACGTACCTCCGCCAAGGTCATAAACAAGGATCGTCTGGTCTTCTTCTTTTTCGAGGCCGTAAGCAAGTGCTGCAGCTGTAGGCTCGTTTACGATACGTTCTACTTCAAGTCCAGCAATTTACCGGCATCTTTTGTGCCTGGCGCTGGGAATCATTGAAATAAGCCGGAACGGTAATTACAGCCTTTGTTACGGTTTCGCCTAAATACGCTTCCGCATCTGATTTAAGTTTCTGCAGAATGATAGCACTGATCTCCTGTGGAGTCTGCTGTTTGCCTTCTGCTTCTACCTTATAATCCGTACCCATATGACGCTTAATGGACTGGATCGTGTTTGGGTTTGTTATAGACTGGCGCTTGGCTACTTCCCCTACCTGGCGCTCACCGTCTTTAAATGCAACAACAGATGGTGGTGCGGTTACCTTCCGGATTGGGAATAACTACCGCTTCCCCGCCTTCCATTACTGCAACACATGAATTCGTTGTTCCTAAGTCAATACCAATTGTTCTACTCATTGTCAGTTCATCCTCCTACTATTGATTAAACATTCTTGATTACGCGTTTACTTTAACCATTGCTGGACGCAGTACTTTATCTTTTAGCAGATAACCCTTTTGAAGTTCTTCCACTATTTGATTGGACTCAAACCCTTCTTCTTCGACCTGCATGACCGCCTGATGATAATGCGGATCAAACATTTCGCCGACAGTGGCATTTCCTGCAGTCCTTCTGCTTCAGCTGCTTCTTTAAGCTGGTTGAACACCATTTCCACCCCTTTATAGATGGATTTGGCCTCCTCGCCTTCCGGCTCAGCTTAAGCGCTCTTTCGAAGTTATCAAGAGCCGGCATCATACCAAGAAGAAGCTTTTCTGCGCGGTATTTTTCCAATTTCACTTTTTCTTCTTTTGCACGTTTTCTTACATTATCAAGATCAGCCTGCGTTCTTAGGGAACGGTTCTTCCATTCCAGCATTTCCGCTTCAAGCTCTTGAATACGCTGTTCGTCTTCTGATACTACTTCATCCGACGCGTCATTATCTATAATTTCGACCGTATCTTCTTCAGTCGTTTCTTCTTGTTTTTCATCATTTAACGTTTCTGCTTCTTCGTTAGACAGCGGTTCGTCTTTTTTCATATCTTTCACCTCCATCGGTTTTCTTGCTTTTACATAGAAAGAAGGAGAGAAATTTCTCTCCACAGCCAATCACACATGATATCACTAAGCATCTGTTCTGTACAGGTTCTCAAGGATATCTTCCAGATCATGGGATATATGCTGGATCAGGCTGATGACTTTCGGATATTCCATTCGTTTGGGACCTACAATTCCAATAGTGCCTACTGCTCTGCCATTAAAAGAGTAAGTGGCGGAAATAATACTGCAGTGTTCAAATGCGGCATTTTCATTTTCCTGGCCAATTCGAATAGAAAGACCCGACTTATTTGGCTTTAAAAGGTCATGCATCATATCTTCTTTTTCGAAAAGCTCATATAAAGATTTCACTTTTGCAATGTCTTTAAACTCAGGCTGATTTAGAAGGTTTGTTTTACCGCCATAGTAAACTCGTTCACTTGAGCTTTTTTTCAATGTATCCTCTGCAAAAAGAAGTGCCTCGGCATAATTATCAATATGCTGTTTCATAAGAACAGAAATCTCGTTTTCCATTTTCTGTTCGAGCATATATAAAGGAACACCGCTGAGCCTCTCATTAAGGATATTAACCATTTTCTCAAGGTCCGAGCTGCTCAGCCCTCTCGGAAGACTTACCGCTTTGTTTTCTACATGACCGGTATCTGTTACAAGGATAGCAACTGCAGCATCTTCACGCAGCGGAATAACCTGAAGACTTTTCAGCTTCGCATCAAACATCTTCGGGCCAAGTACAATAGAAACATAGCTCGTAAGCTCTGATAAAATAGTTGCGGAATGTTTAACCGCCTGATCTGCCTCCAGAATTTTCTGTTCAAACAGCGACTTCATGTTTGTTACTTCATTTTTTGAAAAATGATGCGGCAGAAGCAGATGGTCCACATAATGCCGATAACCTTTTTCAGACGGAACGCGCCCGGAAGAGCTGTGCGTTTTTTCTAAAAAACCGAGCTCTTCCAAATCTGCCATTTCGTTTCTTATTGTGGCAGGACTGAATGAAATACTTTTCTCCTGCGATATGCTTCTGGATCCAACCGGTTCAGCTGATTTAATGTAGCCATTTATAATAGCCTGTAAAATCAGCAGCTGTCTATTCGATAACATCCATTATCACCTCTTTTAGCACTCCTGTTGTTCGAGTGCTAAATCTATATGTTAAGTTATCAAAGACCTCTCTTTTTGTCAATTATATTCAACGGAATTAATTGAGATTTTTAAAAGGCGTTGTCTTTTTCCAATAAAAACTTTTCAAATACTTCGTTGCCGAGCAGTCTGCCCTGCGGGGTAAGCCTTACTCTATCTTCTGATTCCTCAAGCAGGCCACGTTCAAACAGTTCCGGTACAGCAGCGGCAAACACCTCTTTATATTCCATTCCGTACCGTTCTTTAAACCTGCTTTTATTAACACCGTCGTACATTCGCAGCCCCAAAAACATTTCTTCTTCCATTTTTTCTATGCGGCTTACCCTGGTTTCTTCTTTTATGAGCGTTTCGCCTTGCTCTACTGCTTTAATATAGTGCGTCAGCGGAGCGATATTGGCATAGCGGATACCATTTACGTAACCATGGGCCCCTGCACCAAATCCATAATATTCTTCATTTTTCCAGTACACACAGTTATGAAAACTTTCATGCCCTTTAGCTGCGAGGTTGCTTATTTCATAGGGATACAGTCCATGGCGGCTCCCGTAGTCCAGCAGAAGATCATACATGTCCGCTTCCGTATCTTCCGGAAAAGGGGCAAGTCGGCCCTGCTTATACCAATTATGAAACATCGTCTTTTCTTCAATTTTCAACGAATAAGCAGAAATATGAGGCACATTCAGCTGTACCGCCATATCCAGTGCAGCTTGAAAATCCTCCATTGTCTGTCCCGGCAGCCCGAACATTAAATCAATAGAATAATTTTCAAATCCAGCTTTTTCAGCCATTTTGATGGCATCTACTGCATCTTCTCTGCCATGCCCTCTGCCAATAGATTCAAGCAGCCTCGTTTCAAAACTCTGCACACCTATACTGAGCCGGTTCACGCCGCTCTGTCTCATGGCATCCAGTTTTCCCATCGTAATCTCACCCGGATTCACTTCCACCGTGTACTCTGCACCATCGCTGAGCGGAATGTGACGGTCAACGATCTCCAGCATCCGAATAACCTGCTTCTCATTCAGAGCAGTTGGAGTTCCGCCTCCAATATAAATAGAGTCCAGCGGAACACTGATTTCGGCCAGTCTGATTTCTTCTTCCAATGCATCGAGGTATTCATCTACCGGCTGTCGGTCAATGAGAAACTTATTAAAATCACAATAAAAACATATCTGCCTGCAAAAAGGAATATGAATATATGCTGAAGTTGCTGTCATCTTTCTCCTCCTTCCCTTGCTTCTGTTTTCCGTTGGAAAAGGACTGTCCGTTGGATAGACAGTCCTTCCCTTTTATTTGTCGTTATCCATTTTCAGTACAGACATAAACGCTTCCTGAGGTACATCTACTTTGCCGACGCTTTTCATTCGTTTTTTTCCTTCTTTCTGCTTGTCGAGAAGTTTTCTTTTTCTTGAAATATCCCCGCCGTAGCATTTAGAAAGAACGTTTTTACGCATCGCTTTAATCGTCTGTCTGGCGATAATTTTCTGTCCTATGCTTGCCTGGATCGGCACTTCAAACTGCTGTCTGGGAATGAGGTCTTTAAGCTTATCAGTAATAGCCTTGCCTCTTTCGTAGGCAAAATCACGGTGCACAATAATCGATAATGCGTCTACGGTTTCCCCATTCAGAAGAATATCCATCTTCACAAGGCTGGACTGCCTGAATCCAATCATTTCATAATCAAACGAAGCATATCCTTTAGTACTTGATTTCAGCTGATCAAAGAAATCATAAACAATTTCTGTGAGCGGAATATTGTATACAATATTTACCCGGTTGGCATCCATATACTTCATATCGATAAACTCACCGCGTTTTTTCTGGCAGAGATCCATTACCGCTCCTACATAATCATTAGGTACCATTACAGTAGCTTTAACGAACGGCTCTTCTACATAATCGACCTTCTGCGGATTCGGAAAATTAGCCGGGTTATCGATAGAGATCATGGTTTCATCAGTAAGATAAACGTTGTAGATAACGCTTGGAGCTGTAGTTATTAGATCAATGCCGTACTCGCGTTCAATGCGTTCCTGCACAATCTCCATATGCAGCAGTCCAAGAAATCCTGCCCGAAAACCAAATCCGAGGGCCTGAGACGTTTCTGCTTCATACTGCAGCGAACTGTCGTTCAGCTCCAGGCGCTCCAACGCGTCACGAAGCGGATTATAATCATTGGCATCCACTGGATACAGACCGCAGAATACCATCGGGTTCATTTTTTTGTACCCTTCGAGCTGAAATTCTGCCGGACGTTCCGCATCCGTGATCGTATCACCAACTCGGGAGTCCCCCACGTTTTTGACAGCGGCGGTTACAAAGCCTACATCTCCTACCGTCAATTCTTTACATGCTATCGGTTTAGGCGTAAATACGCCTACTTCGGAAACTTCAAATTCTTTTCCAGTAGCCATCATTTTAATTTTCTGGCCTGGGCGTATGGTTCCTTCCATTACTCGGATATAAGAAATAACCCCGCGGTACGTGTCATACAGCGAGTCAAAAATAAGCGCCTGCAGCGGCTTTTCCGGATCTCCCTCGGGAGCCGGTACCTTTTCTACAATCTGGCTTAGAATTTCTTCTATACCAATTCCGCTTTTAGCTGATGCATGTACTGCCTCTGATGTATCCAGGCCGATTACATCTTCAATTTCCTGCTTCACCCTTTCAGGCTCCGCACTTGGAAGGTCTATCTTATTAATAACCGGAATAATCTCCAGGTCATTATCGAGAGCCAGGTACACATTGGCAAGCGTCTGGGCTTCAATCCCCTGCGCTGCATCTACAATAAGCAGTGCGCCTTCACAGGCGGCAAGACTTCTTGATACTTCATACGAAAAGTCTACGTGACCCGGGGTATCAATTAAGTGGAAAATGTACTCTTCCCCATCAGTATGTGTATGCTTCAACTGTACCGAGTTCAATTTTATGGTGATTCCCCGTTCGCGCTCTAAGTCCATCGCATCAAGTGTCTGCTCTTTCATTTCACGCTTTGTCAGCGCACTTGTGGATTCAAGAATTCTGTCGGCTAATGTGGATTTACCGTGATCAATATGTGCAATAATAGAGAAATTCCTGATTCTTTTCTGTCTTTCCAATCTGTCTTTGTTATTCATGAACTTCACTCCTGCCGGTTCAATCTTATTTGAATATGTAGTTCTGCATATAAAAGCAGCTTCCGATTCGTTTATTCGACCAGGAAGCTGTAGTAGGAAACAACCGTTATATTTTCATACGTGATAAAGACTACTCTTCATTATAGCAATCGTAGGTTGTTACTTCAAATATATATTCACTTTGTCTTGCGCCAAACTTTAAATTTTGGTAAAATCCTTCTGTGTTCATAAAAGAACGGAACTTGAATCACTTTAAGGAGGTGGGTACCATGGCAAATATTAAATCAGCTAAAAAACGCGTTGTAACAAACGAAACAAAGCGTGTGAAGCAGCAGGCTTTCAAATCTGCGACACGTTCTGCTGTTAAAGAATTCTACAAGAAAGTAGAAAACAATGACGAAGCAGGGGCTAAAGAACTTTTTCTACTAGCTTCTAAGAAAGTAGATAAAGCAGCCGATAAAAATATCATTCATCATAATGCAGCTTCACGTGAAAAATCACGTATGCAGAAGCACCTAAATAAAATCGCTCAATAATGAGCGTTTCCGCCGCCTTCCTTTTACGAGGAGGGCGGCTTTTTTATGCAGAAAAGTATTGATGCTTCGACAGCGTAATAATACTTAACTCCAAACGCATTTCTTTATCCATTTGTCCCGTTTTTATATCAAAATCAGCCGAGGCCAGTTCCTTTAGACTATTTTCCAGTATTGCTTCATTGTAATTTCTTCCCTGTTCTTCTGCAATTTTCACTGCATAAGGATGCAGCTTCAGCTGTCCCGCCATTTTCTGACGCGAATACCCCTGTTTTTTCAAATAAAGCACATGAATAATCATCCGCGTTTGTCTGGCAAGAAGCGCCAGAATTTTTATTGGTTCTTCCTTCTGTTTGAGCAGGTCATAATAGATACGCAGCGCTTCGTCTGTCCGCTGGCTTATTACCCGGTCCACTAAGGTAAACACATTGTCTTCGAGTGTAACTGGAGTCAGGGCCTCAATATCCTTACGATTAACCACTTCTCCCTCTGAAGCATACAGTGCCAGCTTATCCGTTTCATTCGAAAGCATATTCAAATTAAAGCCGGCTCTTTTCATCAGCTCTGTTTTTGCTTCCGGATCTATCGACTGCTTTTTCTGCTTAAACTGAGAATCTATCCATTTTTCCATACTCTTTTGATCCGGCGCTCCGGCCTGGAGAACTTTCCCCTCTTTTTTCAGCGCCTTTACTATTTTTTTTCGTTCGTCCAGCTTATCTGCGGGAACAGATAGAATCAATACGGTCTCTGCAGCCGGATTTTGACAGTAGGCCTCCAAAGCTTTTAGATTGTGTTCTACCTTTTCTTTTTCCCGGACCCCTGTCAAAAAGTAGCAGTGCTGCAGCAGCACTACTTTATTCGAACCGAAGAAAGGCAGTGTCTCTGCTTCTTCAACTCCTGTTTCCACAGATGTTTCTCTCATATCATAAGAAATAAATTGAAAATCTCTTTCCTCTTCTTTCAGTGTCTGTTTTACAATTAAATTCGTCATCTTTTCCATAAGAAAAGCTTCGCTTCCATAAAATACATACAACGGAGCGGTCTGTCCGGCTTTTATTTCTTTGTGCATGGTTAAATAATCGATTGAACTCACCCTCTGCCCTAATTTGCCTCTTCTTTTATTCTACCTTACAATGCCTCTATTTCAGAAGAAATAACTACAGATTTTCCGGAAGATTTTATATGGATTTCTGACAGCGCTTCCTTTATAATGAGTGTAGAATGTAATGGAGAGGAGTTTCGCTGTGAATCCATTTGAAAAAGATGTACAGAGTAAACGGAATGATTTACTGGACTCCGCGGTGGCAGGAGTAGTCTCCTTCAGCTTTTTTCTCTATTTTCATCATCGCTACCGTTGTTCATTTTGTAGGAAACCTCTAAAAGAAGCCTCCCTTTCAGGGGGCTTCTTTTTTGTATTATTCAGCTTTTGCATTGATCGTTTAAAATGACTTCTCCTGCCTGCTCAATAGAAAGAATATCCTTATCATGAAACGTAATTTCCACCCCTTTCTCATCTGTCCGATAAATATCTACTTCATGGGCTTCCAATATATCAAGCACTTCCTGATGGGGATGGCCGAACCGGCTGCAGCGGCCGGATGATAACAAAGCTGCTTTAGGCTGGAGCTGCTCTACCCAGGTCGAAGAGGTAGACGTTTTGCTGCCATGATGGCCGGCTTTCAGTATATCCGCTTTCAAACCAGGGAAGGCCTTTATTACCTGCTTTTCCCCATCTTCTTCCAAATCCCCGGCGAAAAGCCAGCTCCGCCCTCCCATTACGGCATACAAAACGATCGAGGCTTCATTTCCGCTCACTTTGTTATTCAACGGAGCCAGCACTTGAAAGTGCTGCTCCCCTTCTTTCCAGGCCATTCCTTTTTCAGCGAATACAATAGGAATTCCATGCTGGTGGACTGTTTCCAGAAAGTGTCGTTCTGCTTCTTTTTCTTCGACACTCCTTCCGTACAACACTTGATGGATGTTGGTATGTTCCATTACGGCGTACAGCCCTCCGTAGTGATCTATATCGCCGTGTGTAACAATCAGCTTGTCGATCGCCCGGATCCCTTTTGATTTTAAAACAGGAACAACGATTCGCTCCCCTGGATCATAGGCTGTTTTCCGCTCCTGCCATTCCTCTTTTGGAAAGGAAAGTGCTCCTCCTCCATCAATTAAATAGACCCCTCTGCGGTATGGAAGCTCTATTAATATGCTGTCTCCCTGGCCTACATCAATGACCGTCACAGCCCCTTTTGAATCAAAATAAGGTGCAAAAAACAGCCATCCAAATACAGCTGCAAGTGATCCGGCTGCGAGGCATATACCTATGCGACGCCCTTTTTCCACCATGGCAAAAAGAAACAGCAGAGACACACTTAAGAAAAGCAGTTCCAGTACATTCGGCTGACCTGTTACTACCTGCAGTACCCGGCTTTCCGCCACCACCTGCAGGTTATCATGCAAAAAACGGATACCCGCTTCCACAGGCTTCATGAGTAATACTGCAGCTGATGGTATAAATAGTGATAGAAAGAATAAGAAAAAACAAAAAGGTAACAGAATAAGAGAAACAAAAGGCACAAACGCAATATTTAACACATAGCTCAGCAGAGAAAATTCATAAAAATGATAGAGGATGATAGGAAGAGAGGCTGTCTGGGCTGCAGCTGAAACACCAAACAACTGGAGAGGAAGCGAAGACAACCTTTGCAAAAGCGGAAAAGACAGGAGCAGGCTCAAACTAATAAAAAAAAGAAAGCTGAAATCCTATATGCCAGCCGTAATATGGATCTGCCAGCAGCATAACGAGCGCCGCTGTCCCAAGCGCAGTAACCGGAGGCAGCGACTTTCTCGCGAAACGCTGATAAAGAAGCACCAGCATTGCTATTAACACCGCTCTCCATACAGAAGGTGCTCCACCTGCAAGCAGAGCGTAAAACGGAAGAAAGCCAATCAGTATCCAGCTCATCCGCTCTCGTGTTATTCCCGTGCGAAGTCCCGCGTAATACAGCACACCGCTAATAATACCAACATGAAGACCGGAGACCGCAAGCAGATGAATAAGTCCCAGCTGCTGATAAGCTTTTTCCACACCAGGATTTATTTCATTACGATCTCCAAAAATAAGAGCGCTGCTCATACCCTGCAGCTCCTCTGGAAACTGCTGTCGAATATGTTTAATACCAAAATCGCGCCATTGCTGCACTGTAGACAAAAGGGAATCCTGCTTCTGATAACTGCATAGTAAATGATCCATGCCGGAGACTTCAATCATCCAGTGAACCTGCTGTTTGTACATATACTCTTGGTAATCAAATGCGGAAAAGTTAGAGGCGGGTGCCGGCTTTTTCCATGTACCTTTCACACGGCATATGGACCCCGGAGTCAGAGCTTCGATTTGATGTTTTTCGTTCTCTTCAGCCATGTAGAGCGTAACAAAGAATTTCTCGTGATGCTTCACTTCCCGCATCATCCATTGAACTTGATCCCCATCCACTGACGAGGTATTTAGAATAACTGCTTCCAGGTATTCCGTCTGCTCATTAAAAACAGATTCATTATTTCTTTCAGCGACCTCCATCCTTACTAAAAAAAGAAGGAAAATGACGCCACAAAAAAACAATACACGCTTTTGTCTTGTTTTCCAAGGCATATAGAAATAATACTGGAAGCAGAAAAATCAGGTGAAGCGAGTAATAGACGGAAGTAATGCCCAGCAGTGCAGCTGATACAGCTAGTAGTAAGTTCATTAGAAAGATCTTTCTTTTGGATTTTTATTCTATTTTGATATGTTCCTGCAGCTGTTCATACGTTTTGTCTCCTATCCCGGAGACCTCTTTTTAATTCTTCTGCAGATGTAAATAGACCATTTTCTTCACGGTATGCCAATATCGCTGCGGCTTTTGCAGGGCCAATGCCAGGAAGCGTCTCCAGTTCAGCAGCTTCCGCTGTATTGAGACTGACTTCGTCTCCCTGGCTCTCTTCTTCAGATTCATAAACGGAGCTATCCATTAACAAGTGGTCCGCTTCCTCTCCTTCAGCAGGTACATAAATCACCATTCATCCTGAAGCCTGGCTGCAAAATTCACCTGCGTGGCATCCGCATGCTTTGCCAGACCGCCCGCCATATCTACAGCGTCTACAATTCGTTTTTCCTGCTGCAGTTCATAAACACCTGGAGAAGCTACCATTCCTTTGACGTCAACCATAATAAATTCCGGATTGGATACAGGAGCTTCCAGCTCATCTTCGTTCACTTCCGTTATTTCAGTATCCGGCTGACTATCCAAAAAATAGTCATCTGCCATATTTTCTCCTCCCTGCGTGCTTTCAGCAGACGGAGAAAAGATCAAAAATGCAAAAATGCCCATAATAAAACTGCGGCTGCTGCCGCTCCAACCATATGGACTTTTTTCAATCGTTTTTCACCTCCCTTCAAGAGATGAGTACTAAGGGTAATGGGTAATAAAGCGGGAAGGGGTAATCGGGGTAAAAAAATAAGAGATTCCGGCATGAACCGGGATTCTCTCTTATTTTAGACGGTTATCCTTTATTGTAAATCTTTTTCTGCGATAAAAAATACCGTTCGCTTTCCGGTTCCGGCTGGTTGAATTGAAAAATCAGCAAATACCTGAACGGAAGAAAAGCCGGCATCTAAAAGCCACTCTCTGTACTGTTCTGGAGTGAACGTTTTCTGCACATGCTCTTCCTCGGAACGTTCATACAAACCTTCTGCATTTTCTATAAATAAAGTAAGCTCATGGATAATCTCATCCTGGTTTTCTGTTTCAAAACAGTTCCAAATATAAGCCAGATTTCCCTTACTTCAGAAAAAGCAAAATTATTTAATACAGATCGCATGTAAAACACCGAATGGACATCAAACAAAAATAATCCTTTTGTGTCCAAGTTGGCAAACACTGCCTTAAAGCGTCTTTGACAGCCGCTTCGTCAATCAGATAATTGATCGTATCACAAAAAGCCGTCACTACAGAATAAGGACTTGGCGCTTCCAGCCTGGATAAGTCCTGTTGAAATAAAAGCGGCCGATAGCCGGAAGCGTCAAGCTTACGTCTTGCCACCGCCAGCATATCTGCGGAAAGATCCATTCCATGGGCATCAAATCCATTATCAAGCATTTGACACAGCATTGTTCCTGTCCCACAGCCGGCATCCAGCAGCTTTGTCCCGCGGGGGTAATAGTAGAAGGCAGAGCCTCTAACAGCCACTTATTCCACTTTGCATAGGGGGCATCGCCCATTAGTTCATCGTATACTCTTGAAAAATCACCATATACGTTCACGGTTTTATTAAGAAAGCACCTTTTTAATTTCTACTTCCGGTGCGTCTCCCCATAGTTTTTCAAGATTATAATACATCCGCTCTTCCTCATGGAATACATGGACAATAACATCCCCGATATCAATTAAAACCCATTTCCCTTCGTCAAAGCCTTCCATTCTTTTTACCTCGTATTCATTCTCAAGCGCATTTTTCCGGACTTCTCTTGCAATAGACTGAACCTGTTTATAAGATTGGCCGCTTGCAATGATAAAGAAGTCCGCCATGGTTGAAATTCCCTGCATATTTAAAGCTACAATATTCTCCGCTTTTTTTTCATCTACTGAACGAAGGGCATTTTCCAAAATTTCATTACTTTTCATTTACATTCCCCTTTCGGAATTTTAAAAACTAGTTGATTATACGTGGCAAGTGTTTCCTGGATAAACCGGCTGTCTTTTTTCATGAGAAAATTAATCGTATTTGCCAGTGCTTTTATAATGGCTTGATCGAGACTGGAAACGGACAGTTCCCTTACTTCTTCCACGCCTGGGAAAGTTCGATTGGGCTCAATATAGTCAGCCAGAAATAATATCTTTTCCATTGGTGTCATGTCCGGCTTTCCGGTTGTGTGCCAGGTTATAGCTGATAATATCTCCGGATCCTCTATACCTATTCTTTTTCACTAAATAAGAGCCTGCTGGAGCATGCAGCAGTTCATCCCCGTAGGAAAGAAAATCCGGGTCGAAATCTTCCTTTTCAATGATCGCTCTCATTTCCGGCTTATCTCTGAATTTAGCGTAGTCATGAAATATAGCAGCCAGCTCAAGTCTGGCTTTGTCTACGCTTGTATGGTCTGCAAGTTCCAGCGCAGTATCCGCTACTCCTATCGTATGAACATAGCGGTGCGCCGTTAAATGGGGCTCTACAAGAGCCAGTGCATCTGCTCTATTCATACAATCCCTGCTTTTCAATAATGTGTCGTACTTCATCTGTTACATAATAACGAACGCTTTTACCCAGCTTTATTCTTCCTCTTATATCAGTCGAGGAAATATCCAATAAAGGGGCTTCTATATATTGTATACTATCTTCATTCATTTTTTCAGCAAAGTAGCCTGGCCGGTCTGCTACGGCGAAAGTAACCATCTCTTTTAAATGTCCGATATCTTTCCAAGTATGGAGCTGTGCTTCCATATCCCCGCCTATAATAAAATAAAAAGAAGCATCTGTATATTTCTCTTTTAGTGCGCGGATCGTGTCAATGGAATAGGAAGGGCCGCGGCGCTCATATTCTATAGTAGATACTCGGAAATCCGGATGATTTTCCACGGCCGCTTTAATAAGATCCAGCCGCTGCCCGGGCGTACTTTCTGATTTCATATTTTTGTGAGGTGGAGTATACACCGGAATAAACCAAACCTCATCTAAATGAAGCGCATGAAGGGCTTCTTCAGCAAGCATTAAATGAGCTATATGCGGAGGATCAAATGTCCCTCCTACTATACCGATTCTTTCCGACATGTTTACGCCACCTTATTTAGGAAGTTCAATTTTTTTATTGTTTTTTGATTCTTTATATAAAACCATCGTGCTTCCAATCGTTTGAACAATTTCGGCATGTACCGAAGATGCGATAGTTTCTGCTGCTTCTTTCACTTCTTCTTCGGAATTTTGAAGAATGTTAATTTTAATTAGTTCTCTTGCTTCTAACGACTCTGCGGTCTGTTTGACCAGATTCTCACTCAATCCTTGTTTTCCTATTTGAAAAACCGGGCTTTGCTTGTGAGACAGCTTACGTAGATATTTTTTCTGACTGTTGGATAATGACATTTATTTCCCTCCTAAGTTCTGCAGAACCGTCTCTTTCATTCTTTGAACATCAGGATAACTGTCTGTCCATTTTTCAAAAGAGGCCGCTCCCTGCCTGACAAACATGCCAAGCCCATTTAACGTTTCATTTCCTTTTGCATCCATTTCCTGCAGCCAGGTTGTTTCTAATGGATTATAAATTAAATCACAGCAAATACAGTCAGACTTAATCCGATCGGACGGCCATGGTTTTGTTTCTATATTTGGACTCATACCAAGAGAAGTCGTATTGATGATAATATCATATTCATTATTTTGGGACACAGCTTTTTCTTTGGACCATACTTTCAAAGCGAGCTTGCCTATGAACTTATCTGCCAGGTGTTCTGCTTTTTCCATACTGCGGTTTGTCAGGCACACATCAACTGCTCCGCTGCTCCAAAGACCTGTTAACACAGCTCTTGCAGCTCCCCCTGCCCCAATAACAAGAATTTTGCTTCCTTTAATATCGGCCGTGGTTTCTTCCTTTAAAGAATCCATAAACCCTTTGGAGTCCGTATTAACCCGGTAAGATAGCCGTTGTCATTTACGATCGTATTGACCGCTCCAATCATTTCGGCATGCTCTTCTACTTCATCCAGATACTGCATAACATCTACTTTATGGGAATCGTTACGTTTACTCCCCTGACCCGAGCGCCCGGACACCGGACACGCGCTCTTTAAGTTGGCAGGCGCTACATCAAATGCCTGATAATAATAAGGAAGATTCAGGAAACCGAATTCTTTATTATGCATAGCCGGGGATAACGAATGGTGAACCGGGTGACCGAAAAGACCAAGAAGTTTAATGCTTTCTGTCATACAATTGCCTCCCTTAAAGAAACACCGGTTCCTTCCGGCACGTGTATACTGATTTTAGCCCCTTTTTTAGGAACGGAAAACCAGCCCAGTCCTGCAATAACAATATCGGTTTTATCCTTTTTTATAACAAACTCATACCGTTTCCACTTGCCCAGCTTTTCTACTGATTTTGGAGACGGCGGTGAAAGCATGCCGCCTAAGTGATTGGCCATTAAATCATCAGCATTTTCAAGCTTCGTGCGATGAATTTTCAGCTCATTTGCGAAATAAGCCACAAAAGAGTTCCGTTCGCCCTCTTCAAAATCAAGCCGCGCAAATCCTCCTACAAACAACGTCTGTCCGGGCTGAAGCTGATAAATAATCGGCTTGATTTCCTTTTTAGGCATCATTTCTTCCAATCGCTGCTGTGCATCTGATGAATCAACTGGCGATTGTTAATAATTCCCGGTGTATCAATGAGGTGTTCCCATCTTCAAGCATTACTTCTATAATATCCAAAGTTGTGCCCGGAAAATGCGACGTTGTAATAGGAACGTCATCTTCTCCACTGAACAGCCGAATGATCTGGTTTAGAAAAGTAGACTTTCCTACATTGTACAGCCGGTTATAAATACGTCGCTGCCTTGTCTGTATTTTTCAATCAGCTGCGCCGCTTCCTCTACGCCGTGATTTTTTGAAGCGCTGATTAAGATGACATCTTTTGCAGTCAGCCCCTGATCTTTGGCCTGTTTTTTCAGCCACTGCACGACTTTATTATGATTGACGGACTTAGGAAGCAGGTCGGCTTTGTTGGCGATAAGAACGACATCGTTATTTCCTGTATAACGGTGAAAGCCTTCGATCCAGCTTCCCTCTAAATCGAAGATATCAACTACTTTTACAATCAGCGCTTTCTGGCTTCCAATTTCATGAAGCTTGTTGGAAAAATCCTGGTGCGTTAATTCCACATCCTGTACTTCATTGTAATGACGCAGACGAAAACAGCGCTGGCATATAATGATGTCTTTTTCCAGCGCTGATTCCGGAGTGTACCCCGCTTTATTTTGATTCTCGGTTTGGATGGCTGCTCCGCAGCCGGAGCATACTAGTTCCTCTGTCACTTATGATTCCTCCCACTGAACATGACCTTTATCTTTCAGTCGTTTCAGTACTCTTCTTTCAATGTTGCGGTTGATTTTGGTGAGCATTCCATCTGTTTTTGCAATAGGAACGACCAGCACCGTATAAAAACCGGAGCGGTTCCCGCCAAATACATCTGTTAATACCTGATCTCCAATAACGACTACCTCGTTTGTATGCAGTCCCATATCTTTTTTCGCTTTTCTAAACGCCCGTCCGAGAGGCTTTTTTGCCGAGTGGATAAAAGTGATCCCGCTAGGCTTCGAGAATGAACTCACCCGTTTTTTATTATTATTGGACACGATGGTAACCTGGAATCCTTTATTTTCACAAGCTTCACCCAGCTGAGCAGCTCTGGTGTTGCTTCAGGCCTATCCCATTCTACCAGAGTGTTGTCCAGATCTGTTATGATGCCTTTAATATTTCTATTATGAAGATCATCCAAGTCTAAATCATATACGGAAGGAATATATTCATTTGGTATAAAACGCTTAAGCACGCGGCCACATCCTTTTATTATTCAACGGCTTTTATTCATCACTAAAAGCACGCTATACGTCGGCTTTCTAAGGAAATAGTATAACCTCTGCATTGATTTTTTTCAAATGGAATCCGGCTGCTTCGCCTGATACTCCTCTTTTTTATCGTGTTCAATAAAATGTAATACATTTTATTTTCAGCGTGTTTCTTCATATTTAAGGCATTTGATATTTTGCATTCCCTGTACAGGGCTGAAGGGGTGTTCCCAGATGCAAGCTTTACTTTTTTACGTTATAATTTTATTGTCTGTGTGTTTGTATATAAGCTTACACCTTTTTTTGTGCCAAAGGATGCTTTGCAAGCTGAATTATAAAGTATACAGTTATATAAATACAAAATACTTGCACGCGGTACTGTGAATACATTACATTTTATATTCGCTTTCCTATGGATGCCCTCAGCTGTGCATCTTTTTTAGGCACAGCCTTCTGCCAAACGAACTATTGTCAGAACATTTACATCATTCATGCTTTTTATTATACGAGGAGGACAGACATTATGACGTTTTTACATTGGGCCATTATTTCTCCATTTTTATTGGCCATCCTTATCCCTTTCTTTTACCGCTACATCCCCAAAATACATACTGGGTGGTTCGTCTTTATTCTTCCACTTGCCTGTTTGGGTATTTTCTGCAGCAGATGGTACAGACTACTTCCCAAGGAGGTGTCGTTGAAGCCTCTGCACCTGGGTGCCGTCGCTTCAGATTTTCTATACCGTTTATCTTGATGGGCTGAGTATTCTATTTGCTCTTCTAATTACCGGGATAGGTGCACTGGTTGTCCTCTATTCTATCTATTACTTAGATAAGAAAAAAGAAGCATTAAACAACTTTTATGTTTATCTTCTAATGTTCATGGGAGCCATGCTTGGTGTTGTTATTTCCGATAATATGATCGTACTTTACGTATTCTGGGAATTGACAAGCCTTTCCTCCGCCCTGCTGATCAGCTACTGGTTTCAGCGTGATAAATCCATTTACGGTGCACAGAAATCAATGCTTATCACTGTATTCGGAGGCTTTGCTATGCTTGGTGGTTTTGCCATGCTTTACAGCATTACCGGTACCTTCAGCATCCAGGAAACAATTGCCAGTGCGGATCTTGTCATGGCAAGCAACTTATTTATTCCGGCCATGATTCTTGTGCTGCTGGGCGCCTTTACTAAATCCGCCCAGTTTCCATTTCATATCTGGCTGCCGGATGCTATGGAAGCTCCAACACCGGTTAGTGCGTATCTTCACTCCGCTACAATGGTAAAAGCCGGCTTATATCTTGTTGCTCGTTTCACGCCTGTTTTTGCAGGCGTCCCCGAGTGGTTCTGGATTGTTTCCGGCGTTGGTATATTTACCTTATTCTGGGGATCGCTGTCTGCGGTCCGGCAGAAAGATTTAAAAGGAATTCTGGCTTTCTCCACGATCAGCCAGCTCGGTCTGATTATGTCGCTTCTGGGCGTCGGATCTGCCTCGCTGTATTTTAATGATGGTGTAGAAACGGCTCTCTATCATGCAGCCATTATGACAGCCATCTTTCACCTCATTAATCACGCAACCTTCAAAGGAAGCTTGTTTATGGCAGTTGGTATTATCGACCATGAAACAGGTACACGGGATATTAACCGTCTCGGCGGCCTCATGGCTATCATGCCGATCACCTTTACTATTACTATGATTGGCGCAGCCTCCATGGCTGGTATTCCGCCTTTTAATGGATTTATTAGTAAAGAAATGTTTTTTACCAGCATGCTTGAGGCAACGGAAATTTCTGCCTGGAACATGCAGACATTTGGCATGCTGTTTCCTATCATTGCCTGGATCGCCAGTATCTTCACTTTCTTATACTGTTTGATCCTATTCTTTAAAACGTTCACCGGTAAGTTCAAGCCGGAAAACTTCGATAAGCATGTTCATGAAGCACCAATGGGCATGTTGATAAGTCCTATTATTCTTGTGATTCTTGTTATTGTTTTCGGCCTGTTTCCAAACCTGCTGGCCTATTCATTAATTGAGCCGGCTATGCAAAGCATACTTCCCGGCGTTATGACAGGCGGCGAACGTTTTTACGTTGATATTTACCTCTGGCACGGTTTTGAACTGGAACTGTTTATGACAATGGGTGTTATTGCTCTTGGTACACTGTTGTTTATTTCCATGAAAAAATGGTCTTCACTTGCTATTTATAAAAAAGAAAGCGATATTCTTAATCCGCTTTATGATGGATCTTTGAGCGGCCTTGTAACGGGCTCACAGAAAATAACGAGGGCGCAGATTACAGGAAGACTTCGTGACTACCTGGCCTATATGTCCATCTTTATTGTTCTGCTGCTTGCCTATACGATGATTCGTTACGATGCATTTTCCATGCCAACGGAAAACCTCTCTTCCATTCCAGGGTTTATGTGGGTGCTCGTACCGCTCTTTCCTGACTACCCTTATCGTGCCGTTTGTGAATGATAGAATGGCCGTCATTATTATCGTAGGTGCGTTAGGTTTCTCGTTGCGATTTTCTTCGTTGCATTCAGCGCGCCCGACCTTGCCTTAACCCAGTTTCTGATTGAAACAGTAGTCGTTGTATTATTGCTGCTGGCATTCAAGCATCTTCCGAAACTGACGAAAGAACGCACGAAACCGAGAATCCAGGTAACAAATGCGATTATTTCAGTCGTGTAGGTGTCATGGTTACTCTTATTGGATTAAGCACGTATGCTTTCCGCCAGGAAAATGGCCTTGAGTCGATTTCTCAGTACTTCATAGACAATTCCTACGATCTTGCTGCCGGGGAAAATATGGTTAACGTTATTCTCGTCGACTTTCGTGGACTCGACACCATTCTTGAAGTTCTCGTGCTTGCAATCGCCGCGTTAGGTGTTATTACTTTAATTAAACTGCGTATGACAGGGAGGGAGGAGTATGAAGACAAATAATCTGCTTCTCCAATCCGTTACGCGGGTAGTAACGTTTTAATATTTGCCTTCTCTATCTATTTATTCTTTGCCGGTCACAACAATCCCGGCGGTGGATTTATCGGAGGCTTAATGACCGCTTCTGCCCTGCTGCTTTTATATTTGGCATTTGACATTCAATCAATTAAAAAAGCTCTTGCTTTTAACTACGTCAATATTATTGCCATCGGGTTAATTATCTCGCTGGTTACAGGAATGGTGAGCATGTTTTTAGGAAGCGCCTTTCTTAATCAGTATGATCAGTACGTACAGCTTCCTTTGTTTGGAGAGGTTCACCTGACTACGGCGGTTCCGTTTGACCTGGGAATCTATCTAGCCGTTGTAGCTGTAGCACTAGTTATTATATTAGCGATTGGAGAGGATGCGTAATGGAAATACTGATGTCGATCACAGCCGGCGTCCTCTTTATGGTAGCAACTTATTTAATGCTTTCCCGAAGCATTTTCCGCATCGTCATTGCGTTGTTATCATTTCCCACGGGGCCCATCTTCTTCTATTAACGATGGCAGGCCTGCAGCGCGGTTTCCCTCCCCTTCTTGGAGAGGAAGCCGCCAGCTACGCCGACCCGCTGCCTCAGGCACTTATTTTAACAGCCATTGTAATCAGCTTCGGCTTAACTGCTTTTCTGCTGGTACTGGCTTATAGAACGTATGATGCACACAAAACAGATGATCTTGATCAGTTGAGAGGTACTTCCGATGAATAGTTTAATAATTTTACCTGTACTCCTGCCCTTTTTAATTGGCTCTATACTCATACTGCTGGCAAAAAAGCATCAGGCTCAGAGAGTTATTACTTCTCTAACCGCTCTGGCCATGCTTGCGGTCTCTGTTGTCCTTGCCATTGATGTGTATCAAAATGGCATTGCTACAATGGAAATGGGAGAATGGCCGGCACCATTTGGCATTGTCTTCGTTGCAGACATGTTTGCGACAATGATGGTGATTTTATCCAGCATTGTCGGGGTTGTCTGTCTGTTCTTTGCTTTCAGCACCATTTCAACCGAACGGGAAAAATTTTATTTTTATCCCTTCTACCTATTTTTACTCGCCGGCGTTAACGGTGCGTTTCTGACCGGTGACTTGTTTAATATGTTCGTATTTTTCGAAGTAATGCTGCTTGCCTCCTATATTCTTATTGTTATGGGAGGAACGAAATACCAGCTGCGCGAATCTTTTAAGTATGTTGTCATTAACGTTTTCGCTTCGATGCTTTTCCTCATTGGGGTTGCCTATATTTATGGAGCACTCGGCACACTGAATTAATTTCGCAGACATGGCAATACGAGTGGAGGAAACCGGTCAGGATGGCATTATGAATGTAATTGCTATTCTGCTGCTGATTGTATTCGCGTCGAAAGGTGCTTTGTTTCCTCTTTACTTCTGGCTGCCTAAGTCATATTACGGTCCTCCTTCTGCTGTTGCCGCCCTATTTGGCGGATTATTAACAAAAGTTGGGATCTATGCGATTATCCGCTTGTTCACGCTGGTGTTTAATCATGATATTGGCTTCACGCATAATATTATTCTTGCGCTTGCCGGCTTTACCATGTTCTTTGGAGTTCTTGGAGCGGTATCGCAATTTGACTTTAAACGAATTCTTTCTTATCACATCATCAGCCAGGTAGGCTATATGGTAATGGGTCTTGGTATATTCACCCCGCTCGCCCTTGCAGGTGCCATTTACTATATTGCTCACCACATTATTGTTAAATCCGCTTTGTTTTTATTCAGCGGTGCAACAGAATCCATTACGGGTACGACAGACCTGAAGAAAATGGGCGGTATTTTAAAAACACATCCCCTGTTAGCCTGGATGTTCTTTATTACCGCCGTCTCACTAGCCGGTATTCCGCCGCTCAGCGGGTTTTTCAGTAAGTTTCCGCTGATTCTCTCCGGTATGGAGGAAGGCCGCTACGTTATTACCGGTGTGGCTCTTTTAGTCGGGCTGCTTACCTTGTTCTCCATGCTGAAGATATTCATTTATGCATTCTGGGGGGAGCAGAAACATACGGATGAACAGGCAGCCAAAAAAATCGGCCCTATACTTCTTCCAATTGTTCCACTCGTTCTTCTAACGATTGTTCTTGGCTTTGCTGCTGAACCTATTTTCAGCTACTCGTATGGAATTGCCGAGGAACTGCTTGAACCATCTATTTATATTAATTCGGTGTTAGGGGAGTAGATCGCATGGCCTTTCAGATTGTATTAAATGTCTTCATTGCATTTATATGGGTGCTTCTGCAGAACAGCTTCACCATCGGAGATTTTATCATAGGCTACGTTATCGGCTTTGGTGTTCTATACGTTCTTCAGAAAATCCTGCCGTTTGAGTTTTATTTCCGGCGTGTCAAAGCAGTCCTTGCGCTGCTTTGGCTGTTTATAAAAGAGCTTTTCATTGCCAATATTGATATGGTAAAGATTGTCCTGAGTCCATCTTTTAAACACAAGCCCGGTATTGTTGCTGTTCCTACCAATCTAACTAAGAAGTGGGAAATCAGCCTGTTATCCTGTATGGTTTCTTTGACTCCGGGAACCCTCGTTATGGACTACTCGCTGGACAGTAAATATATTTATATTCACAACATCGATATCGAGAGCCGTAAGGCCATGATCGAAGATGTCCAAAATAAATTCGAAAAAGCTATTCTGGAGGTGAGAAAGTAATGCTGGATATTGTAATTAATATCGCTCTTGTAGCAATGGCCATCTCACTGGTATTGTGCACATACCGGGTAATCATAGGTCCAACTGTTCCCGACCGTATCGTAGCTCTTGATGCATTCGGCCTCAACATGGTAGGATTTGTAGGACTTATGATGATGTCTCTGGAAACAGCTGCTTTCTCGGAAGTTGTATTAATGATTGCCATTCTGGCTTTTATAGGATCCGTTGCACTGGCAAAATATTGGGAGAGGGGCTTAGTCATTGATAGAAATCCTGATTAGCATTTTAATTATTATCGGTATTTTCTTTAGTCTTTTGGGGTCAATCGGTCTAGTAAGGCTTCCTGATATTTACGCAAGAATTCATGCAGCGACTAAAAGTGCCACTCTAGGCATCGCATTTTTAGTATTTGCTACCTTTTTATACTTTTGGGTGGTTGAAGCGGAGTTTATTGGCAAAATTTTACTTGCAATTTTATTCGTGTTTTTAACGGCACCCGTTGGGGCGCAGATCATCAGCCGCTCTGCCCATCGTACCGGAGTTCCATTGTGGAATAAGAGTATTCACGACGATTTAACGGAGTCATACGACGAAAAAAAGGCAGAATAAGGGGCTAATTTTCACGAATTACCGCTGAACACTTGACATAGCAAGGATTCATGAGTAAATTTGTAAGTGAAGTTATACATTACTAGGAATGAAAGGGAGTTTTTTGATGAATAAGACAGATTTGATTAACGCCGTAGCAGAACAAGCAGATATCTCAAAAAAGGATGCTTCTAAAGCAGTAGACGCTGTATTTGAAAGCATCACAGACACTCTTAAAAAGGGTGACAAAATTCAGCTTGTAGGCTTCGGCAGCTTTGAAGTACGCGAGCGTGCAGCCCGTAAAGGCCGCAACCCGCAAACAGGTGAAGAAATCAAAATTCCTGCAACTAAAAACCCAGCATTCCGCCCAGGTAAGCAGTTAAAAGACGCTGTTAACTAAATTTACAAATATTAATGAATCAAAAAAAGATCTGACGATGTCAGATCTTTTTTTACATAGTTTTATGAATGCCGGGAAGGGAATAGTGTAGTAAACATATAGGAGGAATAGATGATGAATATTACAATGACCCAGCCTGCTTTTAAATGGTTTTTAGAAGAAATGAATCTGGAGAAAAATGATGCAGTACGCTTTTACGTTCGTTACGGCGGGAGCCCGCAGCTTATTGCAGGATTTTCAATCGGCATAGAAGTCTCTGCCCCCTCTACTCCCGTTACACAGATGGAAAAAGACGGTATTACATTCTTTATTGAACAAAAAGATGCCTGGTACTTCAAGGATCATTCTCTTCATATTAAATTCAGCAGAAAAATAAATGAAATCGAATTCGAATATATACAAGATTAATCACTTTTGATCCGCTTATACAAAAAAAGGGCCATTGCCGGATTTACCGGCAATGGCTTCAAAGGGAGAGAGAGTGATGCCTAAAGGAGAGCCTGTTATTCACGGCTTACAGGAAACATTAATACTCTGGAGGGTGAGCCAGAAACCCTTTGAACGAAACCGATTTTCCTTCAAAAGGGATGAATGACTTCCTGTTATTTGTAATTATAGGGAGTTAGCTCGAACAATTCATTAAATGTGTAAGATTATCTTTCATTTTTTCTTACAAACTCATTTATCCTTAAGAGCGATTGTGTTTCCTACATTATTTTACTATACTTAATACATAAGACTTACATACTAATGAATGGCTATTAAAGGAGATGAGCATCTGTGCCTTTGCAAAAACGACCGATTGCTGCAGACGACATTAAACATATTGCTGTAGTGAGCGAACCGCATATATCAGAAGAAGGAACAAAATATGCTTTTATAAAAAAAATGCAGGCGAAGACGATCTTTATTATTCTCATATTTATATTCAGCATTTAACAGATGACAAGCCGGTTCAATGGACGTTTGGTGAGGTTCGGGACCACAGCCCGCAATGGGCGCCGGACGGCTCCGAGCTTTTATTTCTTTCTTCACGCTCCGGAAGCACCCAGATCTGGCTTATGTCGTCAGCCGGCGGCGAACCCCGTCAGTACACGAACGTTAAAGGCGGAATTTCGGAAGCCGCCTGGGCCCCGGACAGTCAGTCCATTGCTTTCATTGCATCAGTTGATTCTACAGAGGTTCTCGCAGAAGATAAGCCGCCGGAAGAAAAGAAATCCATGGAACCACTTCTCGTGAACCGCCTGAAATATAAATCAGATGCAAAAGGGTTTCATGATGAAACACGACAGCACGCTGCGCTGCTTGATCTGAAGTCCAATAAGACAAGGCTTTTAACTAAAGGACCTTTTGACCACTCAGGACTGAACTGGTCTCCTGACAGTAAACGTCTTGTACTTAGTGCAAACCGTAATGAAGATGAAGACAGCTCGTCGGTTGTTGATTTATTTGTGCTTCACCTGGAAACGGAAGAACTGGAAAAGATGACGGAATCGACCGGCGTTTTCACCACGGCTAACTGGTCCGGCGATGGGAAATATATTGCTGCGATCGGCCACGAGCTGGAATACGAAGGAGCAACTATTAATCAAGTATGGATTATCAATTCGCATACAAAAGAAAATACATGTATGACTCTTAAATGGGATGTACAGATTGGCGACGCTGCGATCGGCGATGTCCGCTCTTCCCACCCTAATCCAGGTCCGGTCTGGTCAAAGGATCAGAAACATATTTACTTTCTGGCAAGCGAAAGAGGCAGTACCGGACTTTATCAAATGGATATGCTCGGAGAAATCGAGGCTGTTCATGAAGAAGAAAATCATCTGTTCGGTTTTTCCTATCATGCGGCAAAAGATTTTTTTATAGCCGGCATAAGCGATCCATCCAATCCCGGTGATTTCTTTGAAATACAGCAAAAGGCCGAAGCACATGTGCGGCTGACAGATGTAAATAACGAATTCCTAAAAAATGTAGACATTTCTATTCCTGAGCCTCTCTCTTTTAAAGCGGAAGACGGCTGGGAAATTCACGGCTGGTTAATGCGTCCTGCCCAATTTGAAGAAGGACAGAAGTATCCTCTGGTTCTTGAAATACACGGAGGTCCGCATGCCATGTATGCCAATACATTCTTTCATGAGATGCAGTATCTGGCAGCTCAGGGGTATGCTGTCTTATATATGAATCCCCGCGGCAGTCACGGGTACGGTCAGTCTTTTGTCGATGCCGTACGCGGAGATTATGGCGGGAAAGATTATACTGATTTAATGAGTGCCGTCGATTACGCACTTCAGACTTACTCTTTCCTTGATGAAAGCCGTCTGGGGTTACAGGAGGCAGCTACGGCGGTTTTATGACAAATTGGATAGTTGGGCATACCAATCGTTTTAAAGCCGCTGTGACGCAGCGTTCTATCTCCAATTGGCTCAGTTTTCAAGGCGTAAGCGATATTGGTTTCTTTTTTACAGAGTGGGAATTAAAGAAAAGCCTGCCCGGAAGTCCGGAAGAACTATGGAATTTCTCCCCGCTTAAGTATATTAATCATGTTTCCACTCCTCTTCTTATCATGCATGGAGAACAGGATTTCCGCTGTCCAATCGAACAGGGAGAACAGCTATTTATCGGTTTAAAGAAACTTGGGAAAACGGTGGGATTTCTCAGATTCCCCCACTCCAACCACGAACTTAGCCGCGGCGGCCCGCCTGCACTTCGTATTCATCGTCTGGAATATATGGCTGAATGGTTCAACCGTTACCTATAAAAACAAGCCCCATCTGCATTTTGCAGCCGGGGCTTGTTTTTATTTGTTTCCTTTTAGCTTATCTTTTAATTTATCTTTTATTTGGCTCGAAGAAGAATCTTTTGACTTATGCTTCTTTTTTGTGTCGCGTTCTTCCTGCTTAATATCTTCAAGCGGCATCGGATCCTCAAGGGCAGTCGGCGGTTCTTCCTGATTTACGTCTTTTTTGATATTCTTTTCTTTATCTTGGTCACTCATTTATAACAGCCTCCTTTCTCTCCTATACCACACACAGCCTGAATGAAAACATTCTCCTTTCCGTCTGTAGTTTGGTATCATAGAAAAGAGAAAGGAGAATGTCTTTTGAACCAATTAGATCATATGTTTGAGCAGATAAAAAATAGACCTTCCCGTATACTCGGGGAAGATCACTTTCATAAATCAGCTGTAATGATACCTATTATTGAAAAAGAAGGGGCCCCCCATGTTCTTTTTGAAGTCCGTGCCGCCCATATGAACAGCCAGCCCGGTGAAATATGCTTTCCCGGCGGCAGAGTGGATGCCGAGGACGCAAACGAGGAAGAAGCCTGTATCCGTGAAGTCATGGAAGAAATAGGTGTTGCCCGGAGTGATATTACACTCGCAGGTTCATTGGATAAACTGGTCACTCCGTATAATCATATTATTTACGCGTTTGCCGGTCATATCTCCAAAGCTGCGGTGCTTTCACCAAATCCAGCGGAGGTTGGCGAACTCTTCACTGTACCGCTGTCTTACTTTCACGAAAACCCTCCGGTTAAACATAATATATATCTACAAGTGCAGCCGGAAGACTCTTTTCCCTTTTCTCTTATTCCGGGAGGAGAAAATTATTCCTGGCGTACTGCCACCGTACCTGAATATTTCTATGAGTATAATGACTACATTATTTGGGGACTTACGGCAAGACTCCTCCGCCATTTTCTTCAGGTACAAACGGTTGATTGTTTTCAGCAAGCTGTCCTACCATGTGCATAACCAGCTCTGCTGAATGCTTGGAGGCAGTCATAAGAAACTGATCATAGGAAATTTTGGCTTCTGCGCCTGCAATATCACTTAAAGAGCGTGTTACTACAAACGGCACCTGGAAACGATGGCAGACCTGTGCAATCGCTCCAGCTTCCATTTCGGAGCAAAGCGGCTTTTGGAACATTTCCTTCAGCTCATCCACTCTTACCTCACTGCTCATAAAAGAGTCTCCTGATAATATAAGTCCTGAGGCTGACTGAAGGTCACCAGCCGCAGCTCCCTTTTCCGCCATGTTGATTAATCTCTTATCTGCGGGATAGGAAGCGGGCATTTGAGGCACCTGGCCAAACTCATAGCCAAATACGGTGGCGTCTACATCGTTATAGCGTACTTCTGTGGAAATCACCAGATCCCCCACCTTCAGCGCTGGATCAAATCCACCTGCAGAGCCTGTATTGATAACAACATCCGGTGCATAGTTATCAATTAATAATGTCGTACCTATTGCTGCATTTACTTTACCAATACCTGATTCAAGCAGCACGATTTCCTGATCGTTCATCGTGCCTTCAAAAAAAATACATCCGCCTTTTTCGCTTTTATGTAAAGAAGACAGTTCGTGTTGAAGAATCTCTACCTCTTCTTTCATAGCACCTATAATTCCTATTTTCATTTTACCCAGCTCCTTTTATTTGCTTTCAGCTCTTTTCCGTGCAACTTACCCATTATACTATTAGACTGCTTTTGTTTTCTACAATAAGCCAAAGAGAGGATTCATTCTATTGAATATCAGCGTAGGTCCATTAAAAGATAAAGTAGAGTTTTCGAAGCAGATCATATAAAAAAAATTAGAAAATGCTATTCAGCAGAAAATTGAAATCAATGAAGCGATTATGCTTGAAGTTTATCAGGTCCAGCATCACGTGTACTATCATCCTGAACACGGAAGACCGGTTTTTACAGCCTCCGTGCATTTTAAGGCAGCCGGTTCTCTATAATAAGCCTACTGTCCTCAGAAATTTTTATATTAAAAATCCCCCTCATCATTGATGAGGGGATTTCTGCAGGTATATTTTCATTTTAATACGGATTGCTGCTTAACACTTCTACGTTTGTCGGCTGCCAGCCTTCGCCTTCGACAAATTCCATTTCTACACGATATGGAGTGCTGCGATTTTCACTAGTAGCAACGGTTCCTACTGCTGTCGTAGGGCTTCCTCCATTTTCCAATCTGTATATGGTCATTTCATCCTCAGAGAGTCCTGTCGCTGCGCTGAGGGCAGTAACCATCTCAGCCCAATTTTGGCTGTTACTATCAAAGCTTGGGGTAAATGATCCGCTCTGTTCTGTTCCAACCGGCTCCCATTCTCCCTGCTCAGCAGCATCTGAAGACGGTTCTTGAGACGGCTCCTCCTGCTCTGCTGCCCCATCTTCTTCTGTACTGGCCGCTTCATCTGTAACCTGATCATCCTGCGTATTGGTTTCTTCTTCGGTAGTATTCGTTTCTTCCTCCGTTGTACTGGTTTCTTCTTCCGCTGCAGGCTCCGATTCTTCTGCAGTTTCAGGGGCCTCTTCGGATTCAGACGTTTCCGGCTCTTCTTCCGGGGCTGTCATTTCTTCTTCTGTTTCTGCTTCATCTGTCTCTGTCTGTTCTGTTGTCTGTTCCTGATTTTCTTCTTCCTCAGAAGCCTGATCATCTCCTGTGAAAAGAAGGGTGATGGCAAAGAAAAGAATCAGAACCGCTACTATAGCTATCGCTCCGTTTAAAAGACGATTCATTCTTTTTTTACGGCGCATGCCGTACCTTTTTTCTTCCCCAAACCCACGATTATTTCTATCCATTTTTATTATTCACCTGCCACTTTCTTATGTATCCTAACAAAAAAACTACACTACTTTTTCCTATTATACAATGTTATCTAAAAAAATTATCATTTTTATACTTTTCACACATAATTGTAAAATATGTAATCAGCCGAAAACCGGGAAATATATCTTATTGAGCTTAATAAAAAACTGCCGCTTTTCAGCGGCAGTAATTGGTTTGTATGATTTAGCTCACTTCAATAATTTCCACTTCTATTTCACCGCCGGGCGTGTTAACCATAACAGCTTCTCCGACTCTTCTGCCAAGCAGGCTTTGAGCCATCGGTGAATCATTTGATATTTTACCTTCCAATGGATCGGATTCCGCACTGCCGACAATGGTATACATTTCTTTTTCGCCGTCCGGCAGCTCTTTAAACGTAACGGATTTACCAAGAGCCACTTCGAAATTGTTGCTTTTGTCTTCTTCAATCATGATAGCTGTTTTTAACATGTTTTCAATCTGTCCGATACGTCCTTCAACGAAGGCCTGTTCATCCTTAGCAGCATCGTACTCGGAGTTTTCAGATAAATCTCCGAAACTTCTCGCTACCTTTATACGTTCCACAATTTCTGTGCGGCGATCGGTTTTAAGGAAATTCAGTTCTTCCTCTAATTTATTTTTACCTTCTTCAGTCATATAATTTTGCTTTTCTTCTGCCATTGCGATGGTCACTCCTCTTTCTCAGCTTAAAAGCTCTAAAGTTGTTTGTGCGTGTATTCCTATATTGTAAGCGATCTCTCTATTTCCATTGTTTTCATCATACTCATTTTTTACCATAATTCAATTAGAATTGATGAAATATGGAAATAGATTTCTCCTACTATTATACTTTCCCTATATAGAAGGTTTTTAATCTGTCTCTTCTTCCTGCTGTCTTCCATCTTCCCACTCGCTGCGGTACTGCTCCTGGGTTTCCTGATGAGCTTCGAAGGATTCATTATAAATCACTTCTCCATCAGGACGGGCATAGAAGAAAATATAATCGGTGCTTTCCGGTTCCAGTACTGCCTGTATGGATGCCAGCCCCGGACTTGCAATGGGACCAGGCGGAAGACCGGCGTTCCGGTACGTATTATAAGGGGACTCCGTGTCCAGATCATCATATGAGGTCATATAACGGTGTTCCCGTATAGCATAGGCGACAGTAGGATCTACTTCCAGGCGCATATCTGCTGCCAGCCTATTCTCAATTACTCCAGCAATCAGAGGCCGGTCAACATCATACTGTGCCTCTCTTTCTACAATAGAAGCGATCGTTAAGAGCTGATGAACGGTATAGTCACTCTCCTCTATTTGTGAAGCGTATTCTACCATACTTTCTTCCGTGCGTTCAATCATTTCATGTAAAATAACCTGAAGCTCTGTATCTTCATCAAAAAATTCATACGTAGATGGAAACAAATATCCTTCCAGCGGATACAGTAGCTCTTCTCCGTTAACTTCCTCTGTCACGATACTATGCTGTTCTATTGCTTCCGTTATAAATTCCGGACTGCCTAATTCGTCTATTACTTCTTCTTCTGAATATGACGTATTCTCAGAAATGACCGCTGCAATATCTTCCAGCCATACGCCCTCCGGAACAGTAAATACAATACCCGGCTCTGCATTTGGACCCTCTCCAAGCTGATTGGCGATCTCTCTCATTGTCATATCCTGAGAGAACATATAATGACCGGCCTGAATAGTGGAGTCTGATGTAGCTCTTAAGTAATACCGAAAGACTGTGTCGTTATGTATTAAGTTATTTTCTTCTAGCATAGCCGCCGTATCTGCGGCAGAATAGCCCTGTTCTATTTCCATATCCACTTCTTCCGGCTCACTGCTCTCTACTGGACTCATAGACTGCATGATATACCAGCCTCCGGCTGATGCTGCCAGGACAAGAATCAGAAGAATAGATAAAAAAATAATGGACTTTTTTCCTTAAAAAACAATCTTTTTTTGTTGGGGCGGTTAGTTTCTTCCACGAGACTCCCCTTTCTTCATACTAAGCACTCAGCAATGATTGAAAAGTACAAAGAAAAGCGCTCATGCCCTGTAAAAACAGGGGCAGCGCTTTTCTGTACTGCAAACCCGCCTGCTGCTATTCTTCCATATCCGCAAGCGTATTAATCATTTCTTCTACCATGTCCCACTCTTCATCTGTTTCTATTTCTTCTAGTGCGATATCGTCCTCATCGTCACCTTCCTGGTAACGGAAAGCAAGAATCTCAATCTCTTCATCTTCACTTTCCTGGTTTCCGGAAGCAGTAACCACAATATACGAATGGCCCAGCTCTTCAATTGGAAAGGTGAAAAGAACATCAAATAAGTGTTCATTTCCTTCTTCGTCGGGTATTACAATGCGCTCTGTTTCTTCTTCAGACAAAAATAACGCCTCCATTTATTGTAAAGAATTTTGATTCCTGTCAAGGTATCCCTGTAATATTAACACAGCAGCCATTTTATCAACTACCTGTTTTCTCTTTTTTCGGCTCACATCAGCCTGAATTAGTGTTTTGAGCGGCCTGGGTCGTCAGCCTTTCATCATAAAGAACGACAGGAATACCTATATACGTTTCAAGTGATGCTGCGAACTCCTGGCATTGCTCTCCTCTGGGACCGATGGAACCATTCATGTTTTTAGGGAGCCCTACTACCACAGTAGCTACTTCATTTTCTTCTACCATTTTTTTAATCGCTGGAAACGATTCTTCTGTGGCACTGCTTTTTAAATGAATGGTGTCGTGTCCCTGTGCGGTCCAGCCCATTAAATCAGAAAGCGCAACGCCAATTCTTTTTAAACCAACATCAAGTCCAAGTACTCTATCCATTTCCGCCGCCTTTTTGTACGTATGACCGCACCAATTCTTCAAGCAGTTCATCTCTTTCCAGCCGCCTGATTAGTGCCCGTGCCTCATTATGGCGGGGAATATAGGCAGGATCGCCGGAGAGTAGATAGCCTACTATTTGATTAATCGGATTGTAGCCTTTATCTTTCAACGCATCATATACTTTTAAAAGGACTTCTTCCGCTTGCAAATCGGTGGATAATTCATCCTGCACGTTAAATTTTACGGTTTTATCTTTCGGATCCACCATGCTGCCTCCTTCGATCTGCCTGTCTTTACCAGGGAAAAGACTATCCTGCTGAAATGCAGGCAGACGTGCTATGATTATGCATTTAAAGAAATAGTTTACCTGTCTCTTCGAGTACCATTGTACAACATTTCAAAGCGTTTAGGAAATAGATTCCACCATACCTGGAACAGAATCCAATGCTTCCTGCAGCTTTTCCGGATTACGGCCGCCGGCCTGTGCCATATCAGGACGTCCGCCGCCTCCGCCTCCGCAGATAGCTGCCGTCTGCTTAACCAGGTCGCCGGCTTTATATCCTTTTTTGATTAAATCCTCTGTCACTCCAGCTACGATTTGTACTTTGCCATTATTAACTGCGCCAAGCACCACAATACCGGATCCCAGTTGTTGTTTTAGTTCATCCACTGTATTTCTCATAGCATCCATGTCTTTCGCCTCTGCCGCTTCTGCAATAACCGGAATTCCATTTACCTGCTTTGCTTTATTCAGCAGAGTAGACGCTTCTGCATTGCCAAGCTTGGAAGACATGGAGTCATTTTCCCGCTGCAGCTCTTTTATTGAATGGTGCAGTGCATCAATTCTGCTCGGCACATCCTCAATAGATTTAGCTTTCAACATGTCGGCTGCTTGTTCAAGCGTTTCAATCTGGCTGTTCATATGACCGTAAGCATACTGACCTGTCAGTGCTTCAATTCTTCTAACACCAGCTCCTGTACCTGCTTCGGACACAATCTTAAAAATACCAATCTCAGCCGTATTATTCACATGGCAGCCGCCGCATAATTCAATGCTGTAGTCGGAAATCTGGACGACGCGGACATCTTCGCCGTACTTTTCTCCAAACAGTGCACGGGCTCCCATTGCTTTTGCTTCATCGATCTTTTTACTTTCGATTACGACAGGAATATCCGCCCAGATTTTTTCGTTTACTTTTCGTTCGATTTCTTTCAGCTCTTCCGCTTTTACCTGGCCGAAGTGGGAGAAGTCAAAGCGCAGCCTGTTTCCAGTCACCAGCGACCCGGCCTGGTTCACATGCTCTCCGAGAACATCTTTCAATGCCTGATGCATTAAGTGTGTCGCCGTATGATTTTTCACAATATCTTTTCTTGTATACGAATCCACCTGAGCCTGAACGAGGTCTCCTTTTTTCAGCGTGCCTTCTTTAATGGAAATCGCATGCAGGTGCTGTCCGTTTGGTGCTCTCTGCACATCTGTCACTTCCGCTTTGGCACTCTCTGTCGTAATGACTCCAGTGTCGGCCACCTGTCCGCCGCTCTCTGCATAGAAAGGCGTATGATCGAGTAGAATATGAGCTGTTTCTCCTTCTGATACTTCATCCACAGACTGTTTATCATGAATCAGCGCGCTTACCGTCGTACGGGCAGCCAGCTGATTGTAGCCAATGAATTCACTTTTTTCTTTAAGATCTGATAAAAGGGAATCCTGCGTCTGCATAGATCCAGTCGATTTTCTTGCTGCACGTGCACGGCTGCGCTGTTCCTGCATGGCAGTCTGAAAACTGTCACGGTTCATTGTGAAGCCTGCTTCCGTCAAATATTCTTCTGTGAGGTCTACGGGGAAACCGTACGTGTCATAAAGGCGGAAGACTTCTTCACCCGGTATAATTGTCGTATCGTTTGTTTCTGCTTTTTTCATAATGTCAGATAGAATGTGCAGGCCTTCACTGAGCGTTTCGTGGAACCGCTCTTCTTCATTTTTAATCACTTTTTGAACAAACGCTTCTTTTTCCTGCACTTCCGGGTAATACTCTTTCATAATGCTTCCAACGACCGGCACGAGCTGGAACATAAACGGCTCGTGGATGCCGATCAGCTTTGCGTAGCGGACTGCTCTTCTAAGCAGACGCCTCAATACATAGCCGCGGCCTTCATTGGATGGCAGAGCGCCGTCTCCGATAGCAAAACCGACGGTACGAATGTGGTCGGCAATGACCTTATAGGATACATCCGACTCTTCTTTCCGACCGTAGGGAACATCGGCAAACCTTTCAATTTCCTTCATGATCGGCAGAAATAAATCTGTATCAAAGTTTGTCCGTGCATCCTGAATAACGGAAACAATCCGCTCAAGTCCCATGCCTGTATCTATATTCTTTTTAGGAAGCGGCGTGTATGTGTCATCCGCATTATGATTAAACTGGGAAAAAACAAGGTTCCATATTTCCAGATACCTGTCATTTTCCCCGCCTGGATAAAGCTCCGGATCCTTTTCATTGCTGCCGTATTCCGGGCCGCGGTCGTAGAAGATCTCCGTATTTGGTCCGCTTGGGCCTTCTCCAATATCCCAGAAGTTTTCTTCCAGACGGATAATTCTTTCTTCCGGCAGGCCGACTACATCCTTCCATAGATCGTATGCTTCAAAATCTTCCGGATGCACGGTAACCGCCAGTCGGTCCTGTTCAAAACCGATCCATTTTTCGGAGGTAAGAAACTCCCATGCATATTCAATTGCTTCTTTTTTAAAATAATCGCCTATTGAAAAGTTTCCGAGCATCTCAAAAAAAGTATGATGGCGTGCGGTTTTACCTACATTTTCAATATCGTTGTCCGAATTGATTTCTGGGCATTTGTAATTCTTGGATTGTCCGGCACGATACGGCCGTCAAAATATTTCTTCAGCGTAGCTACGCCGCTGTTGATCCATAAAAGCGTTGGGTCTTCACTCGGAACAAGCGAAGCACTCGGCTCAATATCGTGTCCTTTTTCTTTGAAAAAATCTAAAAACATCTGCCTTACCTGTGCTGATGTATGCTGTTGCATTTGTTGGTTCCCCCTTGGATTTAGATAAGCTGTTTATAAAATTACGCAGACAAAAAAATCCCGCCCCTGGACGCAGGGACGAGATTGCTCGCGGTACCACCCTGTTTACGAAGAAAATCATTCTTCGTCAACTTGAACGCCTGTAACGCAGCGAAGCGGCACGCATTACCGTGCACTCTGGACCAGCTTTCCGTATTCCGGCGCCCTCTGTTTATCTCAGCGTTCTAAACAGTCTCTGTACTGGGTGGAAAACGTACTTTTTCCTTCAACGTGTTATCTTTATTCTCTTTTCTTTTATAACGAATATTTTCCTTTCTGTCAAATATCTTTCCTGCCTTCTTCCTTTCTATGTGCCTTTACATCTATGTCTTTCATGCTAAGATAATGTGGACAATCTCTGAAAAGGAGTGTACCTATGAATCCTATTCATCCTTCCCTTCAGTATATGTATTCTTCCGTTCTCGATCATCTTGATGTAGGCATTCGAATTATCGATGCCGACGAACAGATCGTAGCATATAACCAAAAAATGAAAAGTATCGAATCTATGACAACAGAGGACTTTTCTGAAAAAAAGATACGGGATGTTTTTTCATTCAAAAATGATATAGACAGCCGTCTTTGGAAAGCACTGCACCAAAAGGAAAGCGTCAAAAATGAAAAACAGACCTACTATAACAATAAAGGCCGTGAAGTAACGACTATCAATCATACGTTTCCTATTCTGTATCAAGGAGACATTATCGCAGCGGCAGAAATTGCGAAAGATATTACTCAATTGGAGAAACTCCGCAGAGATAACAAAAACCGCGGACAGCGCTCGGCTGCTTTTGATTTCAGCCAGTTAATCGGACGTTCGGCTAAAATGACAGAAGTCGTGGACAATGCGAAGCGGTCCTCCAGAACGTCGTCAAGCATTCTTATAGCCGGCGAAACCGGCACCGGCAAAGAATTATTTGCCCAGAGCATCCACACGGAAAGCGCAAGAACCGGCCCCTTTGTTGCCCAAAACTGTGCTGCCCTGCCTGATTCACTTATTGAAAGTCTATTATTCGGCACCGCTAAAGGGGCATTCACCGGAGCACTGGAACGCCCCGGACTATTTGAAGAGGCGGATCAAGGTACACTTCTTTTAGATGAAATCAACTCTCTGCCTATCAGCCTTCAGCCCAAACTTCTACGCGTGCTGCAGGAGAAAAAAGTTACGCGTATTGGAGGCTCAACGGAACGCACGGTCGATGTAAGAGTAATCGCCACGATTAATGAGGACCCGATAGAAGCAGTTGCTTCCGGCGTAATGAGAAAGGATTTATACTACAGGCTCAGCGTTGTCCCGATTATTATTCCACCGCTTCGGGAACGCCCAGAAGATATTGAGCCGCTTATCCAGCATTTTATTAATAAATATAATCTCCTGTTTCAAATGAATGTCGAAAATGTGGCAGAAGCAGTAATGGATAAATTTATTAAGTATAACTGGCCGGGAAACGTCCGGGAGCTGGAACACGTTGTTGAAGGAGCCATGAATTTTCTAACTGGGGAGAAAACGATTCAGGCAGCTCACATTCCTGCTGCTTTTCAGCATAGAGCATCTATTAGCGGGGAAATACCTGTAACCGCCTCGGCAGCAAGAGATGAGACTATTTCTATGAAGGAACAGCTTGAGTCTATAGAAAAAAGCTGGATTAAAGAAGCTCTTCAACATCATCATTATAATGTACAGCAGACTGCCCGCAAGCTTGGCTTAAGCCGACAGAGTCTCCAATACCGCATGGAAAAACTGCGTATTTCAAAACATCTTTAACTGTCTGACTTTTTTGATATCGCAAATATTTTTGCATATAAAACGCTCGTTTTTTTGCTTTACTGTTCTTTTTCAGTTGATTTTCCCTGTTTTCCAGGGAAATCAAAGTTGGCACACTATTTGCATTTGTACATAGGTGAGACCATTTTTATTCAACTGAAGGAGGAAAATAACATGGTATGGACGTATAAGCATGAACCATTCACAGATTTTTCAAATGAGACCGAGCAAAAAGCATTCAAGGAAGCAATTAAACTAGTATCGAAAGAGCTGGGCAAAAATTACCCTCTTATCGTAGGCGGGGAACGGATTACTACGGAAGATAAAATCATTTCGGAGAACCCATCCAACCGTAAAGAGGTCGTAGGCTATGTATCTAAAGCTACACAGGAGCACGCGGAAAAAGCGATGCAGAGCGCCCTGCTTGCTTTTGAAGACTGGAAAAAATGGAAGCCGGAAGCAAGAGCAGATGTGCTGTTCCGCGCTGCCGCCATTATCCGCCGGAGAAAGCATGAATTCTCTTCTTATTTAGTTTATGAGGCCGGAAAACCATGGAAAGAAGCAGATGCTGACACAGCGGAAGCGATTGATTTCCTTGAATACTATGCACGCGACATGCTCCGCCTAAAAGATGGGGTGCCCATTCACAGCCGAGAATACATCGAACAAAATACATTTAATTATATCCCGCTTGGGGTCGGAGTTGTTATCTCTCCATGGAATTTTGCTTTTGCTATTATGGCAGGTACTACGGTCGGCCCCATGGTATGCGGAAACACTGTTCTTCTTAAGCCGGCAAGCACTACTCCGGTTATTGCCTATAAGTTTATGGAAGCACTCGAAGAAGCCGGGATGCCGGCAGGCGTCGTCAATTATATACCGGGCAGCGGTTCGGAAATTGGTGATTATCTTGTCGAACACCCTAAAACCAGATTTGTTAATTTCACCGGATCCAAAGAAGTCGGTATCAGTATTTATGAAAAAACGGCCAAGGTTCAGCCCGGACAGAAATGGCTCAAGCGCAGCAGTATTGAAATGGGCGGAAAGGATACCATCATCGTTGATAATGAAGCGGATCTTGAATTAGCCGTAGACTCTATTATTTATTCTGCCTTTGGCTTTTCCGGACAAAAATGTTCTGCATGCTCGAGAGCGGTTATCCATGAAGATGTTTATGATCAAGTAGTAAACATGCTTGCTGAAAAAACGGAAAAATTAACCGTAGGCAATCCACAGCAGCTCGAGAACTTCATGGGCCCGGTAAATGATCAGGCCGCACACGATAAAATCATGGATTATATCCGTATTGGCCGGGGAGAAGGCAGATTAATCGCCGGGGGGACAGGTGATTCTTCTCAAGGATATTTTATTCAGCCAACCGTATTTGCCGATGTTGCACCGGATGCCCGTCTCATGCAGGAGGAAATTTTCGGACCTGTCGTCGCCTGCTCCAAAGCATCCTCTTTTGAGGAAGCACTTGATACAGCTAATAATACGGATTACGGACTGACCGGAGCTGTTATCTCCAACAACCGGGCCCGTCTGGAAAAAGCACGTGAAGAGTTTCATGTTGGAAATTTATACTTTAACCGTGGATGCACCGGCGCTATCGTTGGATACCAGCCTTTTGGAGGCTTTAACATGTCAGGCACTGATTCAAAAGCCGGCGGGCCTGATTACCTGCTCCATTTTCTTCAGCCCAAAACCGTTTCTGATGCATATTAATCGTTTTTCATTTTCTTTTCTGACCCTTCAGCCGCTTAAGTAAGCGGCTGTTTTTCCAAATGAAAGGAGAAGGCTATGCAGAAAACATCGAGAAACTTCTTTTTATTTTTATCAAAAAATAAAACGTTAAATAAAAGCGCCAAACGCTGGGGCTTTAACCTGGGTGCAGCCAAAGTAGTGGCCGGGGAATCAATTGAGAGCGCTATGGAAACTGTTCAACAGTTAAACGAAAAAGGGTTAATGGCCACCGTTGACCATCTGGGGAATTTGTTTCCATAGAACAGGAAGCTAAAGAAGCAGCGGAGCACTGTCTGAAGACATTGGAAGCTATTCATCGTTACGAGCTGAATTGTAATCTATCGTTGAAGCTGACCCAGCTTGGCCTCGATATCGATCGCGGACTCTGCCTTCACTTCATGAAAGAAATAGTGGAAAAAGCAAAGTCCCTGCAGCTTTCTGTATGTATTGATATGGAGGATTATGCTCATTACCAGCTGACGCTGGATATTGTTAAAGAGCTGCGGGAAGAATATGATAATGTCGGAACCGTGATTCAGGCGTATTTATACCGTGCTTCCGCAGATATTGACGATTTAAAAGGAGTTCCGCTTCGTTTAGTAAAAGGCGCCTATAAAGAAAACGAAGCCGTTGCCTGGCAGGATAAAAAACAAATTGATGCTAATTTTATTAATATTATCAAGCAGCATTTACTAAATGGCAGCTATACCGCAATTGCTACCCATGACCACAATATTATTGAAATGGTTAAACAGTTCGCCTCCGAAGCTGATATTCCAACGGATCAGTATGAGTTTCAAATGCTGTATGGATTCCGCACGGATATGCAGGAATCTCTTTCCGAGGAGGGGTACAGGTTCAGAACTTACGTGCCTTTTGGTAATGACTGGTACGGCTACTTCATGCGCCGTCTCGCCGAAAGACCTCAAAATGTTTCTTTTGCATTAAGAGGAATGTTCTCTAAATAAAAGCAGGCTGTCAAATGAATCGTTTTTACCTTCCATTTTAAATAACCTCGCACTCTTTTTAAAAGGAGTACGAGGTTATTCGTTTATTTATTTATTGTTTCTTGATTAGGTTCTTCCAATTTTTCTTTCAGGCGCGTGTAGCGCGTATCTTTATGCTCTGTCTGCACGGCAAGCTCGAGCGCCTCATACTCTCCGCAGAGTATTAAGTAATCCTTTGCCCGCGTAATTGCCGTATAGACCAGGTTGCGTCTCAGCATTCTCCTGTAAGCCATCAGCATAGGTACGACTACGATCGGAAATTCGCTTCCCTGCGACTTATGAATAGATGAACAGTAGGCCAGCATAATTTGATTCAAGTCCTGACGCGAATAGGTGACTTCTTTATTATCAAATGTAATAATCACCTGCATTTGTTTATCTGCTGTTTCTTTTGCTTCAAAAATAGCTTCAATTCTTCCGCGGTCTCCGTTAAATACCCCCTGCTCCGGGTTATTCACAAGCTGCAGTACGATATCGTCTTTCTGATATGTCACTTCTCCAAAGCTGACCGTTTTTTTCTTTTGCGACAGTGGATTAAACAACTGCTGCAGCTGTTTATTTAACTCATGTACGCCGGCAGGCCCCCGGTACATAGGGGCAAGTACCTGTATATCCATTGGGTCGTATCCTTTTTTTACAGCCCCGTCACATACTTTTACAATCAACTCGGCCGTCTGTGATTTTGAACACGGAAAAAAACGCCTATCCGGATATTTCCCCTTGATGTCTTCGGGGAGACCGCCGGCTTTAATCGCATGAGCCAGATCAATAATGGAAGAACCCTCTGCCTGCCTATATACAACAGACAATGACACCACCGGCAGCTTGTCCGATTCAATGAGATCCGTTAACACCTGGCCCGGTCCTACCGATGGCAGCTGGTCTTCATCTCCTACAAGAATCACCTGCATATCATCCGGTACAGCTCGAAACAGCTGGTTGGCAAGCCACATATCGACCATCGATACTTCATCAATGATCAGCAGCTTGCCGGGCAGGTACAAATCCTCCTCCCTTGCTTCGATATCCATCCCTTCTTCGCCGTTAAAACCGAGAAGCTTATGAATAGTAGAAGCAGCAAGGCCTGTGGACTCTTTCATCCGTTTGGCTGCACGTCCTGTAGGTGCAGCCAGGACAATAGGATAAGCTTCATCTTTTTTATATTCTTTTGGATCAAGCGGAAAGCCGTGCAGCGAAGCAAATACTTCTACAATGGCACGGATGACCGTCGTTTTTCCAGTACCCGGTCCGCCTGTCAGTATCATAATTTTAGAATGAATCGCCTGTTTGATAGCTTCCTTCTGCTGTTCCGCATATTCAATCTGGTATTTTCCTCTGTCTCTCCGAGTGCCTCCAGAAATTCCGACTCGGGAAATGTTTCTTCAAGCTCCGCGGAGTCCGCCATTTTCCGGATTTTAGCGGCAAATCCTTTTTCTGCATAGTATAGAGAAGAAACATAAACAAACTGATCTTCCCTGCTGACTTTCTCTTCCTGCTCCAGCACACGCAGGCCTTCTGCCAGAAGATCTGCTTCCATCGGCTGTCTCTCTTTAAGAAGCTCTCCCGCTTCCTCAAGCAGATCCAGCGCCGGCACGTAGACATGACCTTCCTGCATAGTTTTTTCATACAGTAAGTATAAAATGCCTGCTTTTACCCGTTCTAAGTCATCATATTTAATCCCGAGGCTTTTACCGAGCCGGTCTGCCTTCACGAAGCCAATGCCCTGTATATCCCAGACGAGCTGGTACGGGGAGGATTCAATAATATGAAGGGTCTGTTCTTTGTACGAATTATAAATTTTTACAGCAAGCTCCATACCAAACCCAAGCCGGGTGAGGCGGGTAATCGCTCTTTCCATTCCCTGATTTTCCAGCATGGCCTGGTAGACTTTGTTTCGCTTCTCTTCGTTCCAGCCGACAATTTCTTTTAACCGGTCCGGATCGTCGAGCACATGAGAAATAACATTTTCTCCATACGCCTGAACCAATTTATCTGCTGTCTTCTCCCCGATTCCTGGAAAACGATCACTCGATAAATAACCAATCAACGCTTCTTTTTCGGTAGGCACCAGCTTCTCATAGGACTGTACGACATACTGTTTGCCAAATCGGGGATGCTCTTTATAGGCTCCTTCGAAACGATACATTTCTTCACTGTCAATTTCAGGAAAATAGCCGACAATGCTCATTTTCTTTTCATCAAGCTTCGGCTCGGACTTTTTCACTTTAATGACTAAAACAGTATATCCATTTTCCTCATTCCGGAAAATAATATGAAGAACGGAGCCCGTAATATAAGAGGAGGCATAGGCTTCCGGATAATAGTCACTCATCGCATATTCCTCCGTTACTCATTTAATAACTTGGACGCCTCTTTTTTTCCATTGTGGGCAAGCATGTGATCCGGCTCTATCTCAATGGCCTGTTCAAAATATGGAAGCGCCTGTGCAGCCCCTTTTGTATGAAGATAGCCTACGCCTAAATTAAAATAGGCATCCGCATGCTCCGAATCCTGCTCTGTCACCATATGGAATTCTGTGACTGCTTCTTCTACCATACCATTCTGCGCCATGCTCATCGCATAGTAAAACCGGGCTTCTGTATCTTCGCTGTCGAGTTCCACCGCCCGCTTAAATGAAGCCATTGCATGAGGTACGCGACCGGATTGAAAATAAGCCATCCCCAGCATGTAATGAAGACTGCTGTCGTCGAGCCCGGCTTTATGGGCCTGTTGATACATAGTCAGTGCTTCTGCAAATTTATCTTCATTGAATAAAACATTGCCCGCACCATAATAAGCTGCGGCTGCACTGCTGTCGAGCTCTATGCCTTTTTCAAAAAAACGAAGCGCTTTTTCCGACTCTCCCAGTTCGGCAAGCAGATTTCCAAAATTAATATATGCGACCGGGTTGTCAGGCTCTTCTTCAATCGCCTGATTTAGTAACCTGGCTGCCTCTTCCATGTTGCCTTCCTGTAATTCCTGAAGTGCCTGTTGATTGGTATCCATTTAAAAAATCTCCTTTTGTATACATTCATCTAATAGAGGGAAAAGAGGACAACGTTTTATACCTCAACGCTCTCCTCTTTTTTTACTGCATATTCGATTGTCGCTCCGCCCAGACAGATATCACCGTCATAAAACACAACAGACTGACCTGGTGTAACGGCACGCTGCGGTTCATGGAACACTACCCGTGCGCCGCCTTCTGCCGATGGATAAACAGTTACTGCCTGATCCGGCTGCCGGTATCTGAATTTTGCCGTACAGTCAAATGGCTCCGTGTATGACTTATTAATCCAGTTCAGACCGGATGCTTCCAGCTCGTCGCTGTAAAGACCGTCGTGATGATAGCCCTGGCCGACAATGAGGTTATTGCTTTCAAGATCTTTACGAATAACAAACCATGGTTCGCCGGCCCCTCCGATGCCAAGTCCCTGGCGCTGGCCAAGCGTATAATACATGAGACCCTCGTGGGATCCTTTCACTTCTCCATCTACTGTAACCATGGAACCCGGCTGCGCCGGGAGAAAGGACTGAAGAAAATCCTTGAAATTTCTTTCTCCGATAAAGCAGATCCCCGTACTGTCTTTCTTTTTAGCGGTAGCCAACCCTTTTTCTTCAGCTATTTCACGGACTTTCTGCTTGCTCATGCCTCCAAGCGGAAACATTACCTGCTCAATCTGTGACTGACTCAGCTGATTTAAAAAATACGTCTGGTCTTTATTGTTGTCCACGCCGCGCTTCATCGTAACGTTCCCGTTTTTATCTGTTTCTACCTGCGCGTAGTGTCCGGTAGCCAGGTAATCAGCACCAAGCGACAGCGCATGCTGCAAAAACGCCTGGAACTTAATTTCTTTATTGCACATTACATCAGGATTCGGTGTTCTGCCCGCACGGTATTCATCTAAGAAATACGTAAAGACAAGGTCCCAGTATTTTTTTTCAAAATTGACTGCATAATATGGGATATCCAGCTGATTGCAGACCTTTACCACATCATCAAAATCCTCTGTAGCGGTGCAGAATCCACTATCGTCGGTATCATCCCAGTTTTTCATGAAAATGCCGATTACTTCATAGCCCTCATCTTTTAGAAGGGCGGCGGTAACCGAAGAATCGACGCCTCCGGACATGCCCACGACTACTCTTGTGTCTGCCCGGTCTTTTTGATTTACTGCCATTTTTTTCTCCCTTCCGCTTTTATAAGCGCTTTGTTATTTTCCCTATGACTGCGGCTGTTTTATCAATATCTTCCATTGTGTTGCCCGTTCCAAAGCTGAATCGTATCGAGGAATAGGCTTTCTTCTCCTGGATACATCGCTTCTATTACATGGGATGGCTGCATGGAGCCTGCTGTGCATGCCGAACCGCTGGAAGCGTAAATGCCCTCCATATCAAGCTGCACTAAAAAGGATTCCATCTGCACTCCCGGAAGATAAATATTCAATATATGCGGCTGGGACGCTTCTATGTCTCCATTAACGGCAAAAGAAACCGCTTCTTCTTCAAGACGGCTTACAAAGTGTTTTTTTAATAATAACAGGTCTGCAGCTGTTTGGTCACGAAACGAGGCTTTCTTTTCCGCAGCTTTGGCAAATCCTGCAGCGGCCGGCACGTTTTCCGTTCCAGCCCGTTTTTTTCGTTCCTGCTCCCCGCCTGAATGGATCGGCTCCAGCTGGATCCCGCGCCGGACATATAGAAACCCCGTCCCTTTAGGCCCATTAATTTTATGAGCCGAAACAGAAAGCATATCTACGCCCAGCGTTTCAACATCCAGGCTCGACAGCCCAAATGACTGTACTGCATCGGTATGCATCGCTGCCTGCGTTTCTTTTACTGCCGCTGCTATCTCTTTAACAGGCTGTAATACTCCCGTTTCATTATTGCTGTGCATAATGCTCACTAAAATAGTGTCTTCCCGAAAAGCCGCTTCCAATTGTTCAACAGATACGGAACCAGTTTGATCAACAGGGAGAAACGTAACATCAAACCCTTCCTCTTGAAGTTTTTCAAGGGGATGCAGCACCGCATGGTGTTCAACAGCGCTCGTAATAATATGCTTTCCCTTTTCTTTGTTTGCCCTGGCATATCCAGTAAGCGCCAGGTTGTTTGCTTCGGTTCCTCCGCTCGTAAAAATGATATTCGCAGCGTCAGCCTGGATGGTTTCTGCCAGTCTGCTTCTCGCATCATCCAGCTGCTTTCTTGCTTCTCTTCCCACCCGGTGAATGCTTGACGCATTCCCGTAGGAATCATACATACTTTTCGTGATTGTCTCAATTACTTCCGGAAGCATGGGCGTCGTCGCCGCATGATCCAAATAAATGGGTGAGGCCACTTTACGCCCCCTCCTCGCATAGTTTAAATGTAGAACATATAATCCTGCATGTCGCCTTCTTCTTTATAATTCGCTAAATACTCAAGGGTTGTGTTATCAAGAACATCTTTTACGGCGTCTCTTATTTTTATCCACAGGCCCGCTTTACCGGTTCTTCATCCTCGAGGACTTCCACAGGACTTATCGGACCTTCCAGTACTCGGATAATGTCGCCCGCTGTAATGTCAGCAGGCTCCTTTGTAAGCATATAGCCGCCGTAGGCTCCGCGCACACTCTTCACGAGCATCGCATTTCTAAGCGGGGCAATAAGCTGTTCTAAATAATGTTCGGAAAGCTCATGTTCGCGCGCTATGGATTTTAATGATGTTGGTCCTTCACCGTGTTTTTTTGCCAACGCCATCATTATAGTAAGGCCGTAGCGACCTTTTGTTGATATTTTCATGTCTGCCACCTCTTTCAATCAAATAATGCACAAGCTTCGACGTTTGAGGCATAGCAAAACCTACTACCTGCCCGATGCCGAGGCAAAAAAGAATGGTACCGACAAAAACAGGCCCGCCTAAAGCCCAGCCTGCGGCCAGCACTACTGTTTCCATCATAATTCTCACTCTCGAAATTTTCCACCCTGTTCGTTCATGAAGCGCAATCATCAGGCTGTCCCTGGGTCCTGCACCGACTTCCGGTGCAATGTACAGGCCTATTCCATAGCCGATAATGATAATTCCGGCCAAAAGCATCGCTATCTGAGCCACAAGGAGGGATGGTGTTCCGATAAGAAGTAGAAATATATCAATAAATACGCCAATTAAAAACATATTCACAATTCCGCCTGCCTGCGGTTTTTCTTTCTGGAGAATGGAGGTTACACCAATCACTACAATTCCGATGATGATACTCCACGTTCCCACCGTCAGGCCAAATTGATCCCGGAGTCCAATATGAAGAACATCCCATGGGGCACTTCCCAGATCCGCACGTATCATCAGCGCAATACCAAATGATACAATGACCAATCCGATCATAAAAATAAGCCACCGCATGAAAAGATGTTCGCGTTTTGTATACAGTTTTACCATCAAAGACCTTCTTTCAACCGATTCACACTGAAGTCTACGCTATTATAGCATGAAAGGACCCTTATTTGCATAAGAGTGCTCTATGTCCGTTTATTTACTTCTGTCTTCCGCCTCTCTATAATAAAGGCTGTATATATGATGCAGCGCAAGGCTCCTTTCAGGACTTGCTGCAAGATGGAGGATTTCATGAAAAACAAACAGCAGCCGCTGGCTTATCGAATGAGGCCGAGAACGATAGAAGAAATTGCAGGACAGCAGCACCTGCTCGAAGAAGGTAAACTGCTAAAACGTATGATAACCGCTAAAAGGCTGACTTCTCTAATACTATACGGGCCTCCCGGTACTGGAAAAACGTCTATTGCATCTGCAATTGCAGGCAGCACGGACACACCATTTAAGATGCTGAATGCCGTTGTTAATAATAAAAAAGATATGGAAATAGCCGTCGCCGAAGCAAAAATATCCAATCATTTGATCGTTATTATGGATGAAGTCCATCGTCTCGACAAAACCAAACAGGATTTTCTTCTTCCTCACCTGGAAAAGGGGCTGATCACGATGATCGGAGCGACCACAGCCAATCCATATCATTCTATTAACCCGGCTATCCGCAGCAGATGCCAGATTTTTGAACTGCACCGCCTGGACCACAACGACATTAAAGAGCTTTTATTTGCTGCAATGAACGATGAAGAAAGAGGGCTCGGTTCCTTTTCTGCTGAATTGTCTGATGAGGCAGCGGAACATCTTGCCTATGCCTGCGGCGGAGATGCCCGGGCCGCTTTAAATGCCCTTGAAATTGCGGTGCTTTCCAGCCCTGCTTCCGATCAGACTGTGACGATAACAAAAGAAACAGCAGAAGAGTGTATACAGCATAACCGCTTCCAGCATGACAAAGATGGAGACGCCCATTATGACGTGCTGTCTGCCTTTCAGAAATCCATTCGCGGAAGCGATCCGGATGCCGCTCTTCATTATCTAGCGAGGCTTATCGAAGCCGGAGATCTCATTAGTATCAGCAGAAGACTTATCGTCACAGCTTATGAAGACATCGGACTGGCTAACCCTCAGGCCGGTGTCCGAGCTGTAGCTGCGGTAGAAGCCGCAGAAAGACTGGGTTTTCCGGAAGCACGTATTCCTCTGGCAAATGTTGTCGTAGAGCTCTGCCTCTCTCCTAAATCCAACAGTGCTTATAAAGCGGTCGATAAAGCCCGGGAGTCGCTTTTAAAACACGGAACACCCGACATACCGAAGCATTTAAAGGACTCTCACTATAAAGGAGCCGCCAGTTTAAACAGAGGGTGGAATATAAATACCCGCATAATGAACCCGGGGGCTGGCTGGCTCAGCAGTATCTCCCTGATGCGGTGAAAAATGAAGTGTACTATGAAGCTAAAAACCATAATAAATTTGAAAATGCTTTAGCTGAAGGTCATAAAAAAATGACAAAACGCTGACGTTTCCAATAAATAACCCTATTAATTAGACTGAAAAAGCCGGAAGAAATGGCCCTTCCGGCTTTTGTATTGCCTTATTCTATTGGAAACGAGAGCTGAAACAACGTTCCCCTGTCCTCAGCGGAAAATACCTGGATTTTTCCATTCATTTCACTGACAATCTGGTAGCAGATCATCAGCCCAAGGCCTGTTCCTTCATCTTTTGTAGTGAAAAATGGCGTTCCTAGTTTTGACAGCGTTCGGGGATCCATTCCCTCTCCCGTATCTTCAATTTCCACACCGACACAACGTTGATTGTTTCATTGAAAAATTCGTAAGTCTTCATACTGACTCTGCCATTCTCTTTTACTGCTTCTATTGCATTTTGCAGCAAATTTAAATACAGCTGTTTTAATTTCTTTTCATTAGCTTTCATATCAGGAATTTCCTGGTAGGAAGTGTGGATCTCTATATTTTTCTCCCGCGCCTGGTCTTTATGAAGATACAAAATATCCTGCAGAATAGTATTCATATTGATCTGCACGGTCTTTTCATCATACTCGGGACTTGCGATCCCCAGCAGATCCCGGACAATCCCGTTCACCCGGTCGATTTCACTTAATATAATCTGGTAATGCTGAATATCTTCATTCCGCTGTTCAGATGATTCCTTAAACAGCTGAATAAATCCTTTTATCGTTGTAAGCGGGTTGCGGATTTCATGGGCAAATCCTGATGCAAGTTTCCCTACTGCCTGAAGCTTTTCACTGCGGAAAAGCTCTTTTTCAAGCACTCTGTTATCCGTGACGTTATTAAAAACCACTAAAATATCTTCTACTTGTTCAGCATTTTCAAGTCGGGGCAGAAGCGTTACGCTCGTAATAAAGTAATACGTTTTTCCATCAAAGGCGAACTCTATTTCCTTTGTTTGTTCTTCTTCGATGTCCATATTTATTTGATCAATAAAGACCTCGAAAAGCCCGCTTTGTTTTTTTAATTCTTCCAGAGAAGAAGCCAGCACCTTGTTTTTATTTAATTGAAACAGGGATACGGCCGCATGGTTAAAGGTCGTAACTGCACGGGTGCTTTTATTGATGGAAATCACACCATTATCGGTGGTTTCCAGAATCAGTGTCGATTTTTTATGGCTTTTTTCTCTTTCTTCCAGCCTTGCCGTCATCACGTTAAACGTCTGCGTCAGCTCGTCCACCTCTGAATAAGCAGCCCGCGGCAGCGGAAGTACTGATTTTCCAACGGCAAAATCACGTGTTGCCGTTACAAGAGATTCCAACGGTTTTACAATATACCTCGATAGAGCAACAGCCGCTAAAATCGTAATTAGCAGCACAGCACTGAATAATATAACATATGTAAATAGCAGCCTTCTTAATGGAGCATACAGAGCACTTTCAGGTACGGAAATTCCAACATACCATTGGTTATCAAAGCCTTCCATTTGCTCAATCGGCACGATGGTACTGACTGTTTCTGCTCCTCTGTTTGTAGTTAAAGAAGGAGAATTCCCCAGCTCTTCAAATTCATCCATGTTCAGCTCCGCATCCCGGACAAAATTACGATTTAGAATGTAACTGCTGTCTGGATGGGCAATATAATAGCCTTCTTCATTTAAAATAAACGCCTCTCCGTTCATTCCCAGCTGCTCCTGTTCATCGGTAAACCGGTTCATTCTGTCCCAGATGAATGTTTCCAGCGAGACCAGATCATAGGCTGGAGATATTACGCCAATATCATTGTCTTCATCGTCCCTTACTCCCGCTGACATCGCCAATATAGGTCGTTCAAGTACTTTGGACATAAATAAATCGGAAAGATAGAGTTCTCCATTTTTGGCTTCTTCATACCAATCCAAATCATTTACATCCCTGCCTACCGCATTGTCTTCTGTAGAATGGCAATCATCCCTTCATTGTTCGTGAATACTATGCCATGGTACATGTCCTGTGATTCGACAAAGCGGGTAAATTCAGCCTGCAGTTCTGCTTCCGTTGCCTGTGGATTTCGTATAACAGGGTTTGTCGCCAACTGCTCCAGATCAGATAGGCGCTCTTGTATCATTCCTTCCACGGAGACAGACAAATTGGCGGAAAAGGAAATTAACGTTTGTTCAATTCGATCTGATAAATCCGACTTTTGAGTTTCATACGAAACAAAGCCTATTACCAGCAGTGGGATACTCGTAATGGCTACAAAAAAACTAATAATTTTGACCGCAGTGTCCGCATATGTTTTCCCCACTATCTATTAAGTAATAAACAATCCATATAAAAAACTCCGAAGTAACAGCCTTCGGAGTAAGCATTTGTAGTAGTTAATAAGGAAGAGTCCCGTAGTGCCGTTAAACTAACTTTGTTTTGAAGCCTGCTCTCGCAGGTGGGTGCCCTGCTTCATCGTCCGTGCTTCCACTTCGCAGAGGCATGCACTTTCGATGAAAACGTCAGGCTCCCGATGTATAAGTGTTGGCTCAAAACGAACAGTGTTCTACGTACACCTCAGGACTCTTCAAATTGTGTTATTATCATAGCACGATGATTTCAAATGGTCAAGATACTTAACCAGTATATTAGAAAGAGAATTTGTTATGACTAAACTTCCGGGGCTCTTTATGTTACTCTTTATAAAAGACTTTTGACAAAGAAGGGAGCAGAACATATTGACCTATTCCTCCGTTCAGGAAAACGATACACAGCAGCCGCTGGCAGAGCAGGATACCGTATTCATTGAACAGAAAATCGAATGGCTTGAAAAAAAACGGGTAAAACATGTGTCTTCTCTCCATTTGTATGAAGACAGAATTGAAAGTGAGCATCATGTATATTACCTGGAGGACATCTTTGATCTTTCCTATCGTTGGTCTGAAGAACAGATTGGTTTTTTATATATTCATACGGTGTTTGGCATCCGTACTTTTCATATCCATTCATCACCGGAAGAATTTATCAGTGCGTTTCATACACTTGATCACCTTTAACCGCCTTAGAGATGTTTCCAGAAAATGCTTCATTATAAATAAAAGGTTGCGATTATCAATTAATGATAATCGCAACCTTTTTTAGTCGAGATAAAATTATTTTGTTTTTCTTCTTTTTTCGCAATGGCAAGCTTAAGATGCAGTTCCTTTAACTGCTGTTCGCTCACAGCTCCCGGTGCACCTGTTAACGGATCGCTTGCACTGGCTGTTTTTGGGAAGGCAATCGTATCGCGCAGGTTATCGCGGCCTGCAAGAATCATAACGAAACGATCCAGTCCCAGAGCAATTCCTCCGTGCGGAGGCGTACCGTACTCAAATGCATCAAGCAGGAAACCAAACTGTTCCTGGGCTTCTTCTTCACTGAAACCGAGTGCTTTAAACATACTCTGCTGCATATCTTTGTTGTAAATACGCTGGGAACCCCCGCCGATTTCATAACCGTTCAGGACGATATCGTATGCTTCCGCCCTTACGTCTTCCGGAGCGGATTCAAGCTTATGGGCATCTTCTTTAAGAGGACTGGTAAACGGATGGTGCATCGCCGTATAACGCTTTGCGTTGTCATCGTATTCTACAAGCGGAAATTCCGTTACCCAAAGGAAGTTGTATTTAGACTCATCGATCATATCGAAATCTTTTCCGAATTTCAGACGAAGCGCACCCATCGTGGCGTAAACAACTTCTTTTTTATCGGCGCCGAAGAAAAGCAGATCTCCCGGTTCTGCATCCATTGCCGATTTAATTTGCTCCGTTTCTTCTTCTGTAAAGAATTTCGCAATTGGACCGCGAGCATATCTTCTTCTACACGAAGCCATGCCAGACCCTTTGCACCGTAAATCGCTGCAAAATCGGCCAGCTCGTCGATTTCCTTACGGGACATTTTCGGAGCAGCCCTTTTACATTCAGGCCTTTGACAATGCCGCCGTTTTTAACCGCCTGGGCGAACACTTTAAAATCGCTGTTGCCTACAATATGGGAGAGCTCTGTAAGTTCCAGACCGAATCTCGTATCCGGCTTATCGGAACCATAACGGTTCATTGCGTCTTCATATGTCATTCTTGGAAAAGGTGTCTCAACGTCTTTTACCGAGAACTTCTTTTACGGTTTTTCTTCATCAGTTCTTCAATCATAGGAAGAAACTCTTCTGTTTCCAGAAACGAGGCTTCTATGTCCAGCTGGGTAATTCCGGCTGGCGGTCCGCTCTCAGGTCTTCATCTCTGAAACAGCGTACAATTTGATAATATCTTTCAAAGCCGGATACCATCAGAAGCTGTTTAAATAATTGCGGAGACTGCGGAAGGGCATAAACTCCCCTTTATGCACACGGCTTGGCACCAGGTAGTCCCGCGCGCCTTCCGGTGTGCTTTTTGTCAGCATCGGCGTTTCAATATCAATAAATTCATTATCGTTCATATAATCGCGGATGATCTTTGTTACTCGGTTGCGCAGCTTAATCGTTTCGCGCATTTCTTCTCTTCTCAGATCAAGATAGCGGTATTTCAGGCGTACATCTTCGAAATTTCCTGATTGCTGTCGATTTGAAAAGGAAGCGGCTTTGATGTATTCAAAATATCAATCTGCTCCACCCGGATTTCCACCGTACCGGTAGGAATCTTCTCGTTGTAAGTCTCCTCGTCTCTTTGCACGACTGTACCGTAGATTTCCAGCACATATTCGCTGCGCACACTGTCTGCTGTTTCCAATGCATCGGCGGAAATTTCCGGATTGGCTACAATCTGCACGATACCGCTGCGGTCGCGAAGGTCAATAAAAATAACCTGACCAAGGTCCTTTCTCGTCTGGGCCCAGCCTTTCAGGCGTACTTTTTCTCCAATAAGTGATTCAGTAATATCTCCTGCATAGTGCGTTCTTTTTCCCATATTATTCTCTCCCTATTTTATCAGTTAAATAGTCAGCCAGATCGGCAATGGCTGTTTTTTCCTGGCTGCCGTCGCTCATTTTTTTAATACTGACTTCTCCACTCTGCAGTTCATCGTCACCGATAACAACAGTATATGCCGCATTCATTCGATCTGCTGCTTTAAACTGCGCTTTTACTTTTTTCTGCATATAATCTTTCTCCACGCTAAGGCCTTTTTTGCGAAGTGACCAGAGAATAGATACTGCTTCAGTTTCCGCATTTTCCCCCATTGTTACAACGTAACAGTCCAGTCCTTTTTCGACAGGAAGGTCTACATTCTGGGCGGAAAGAGCCATCAGCAGTCTTTCAATACTAAGAGCAAAGCCGATGCCTGGTGCTTCAGGGCCTCCCAGCTCTTCCGTTAAGCCATTGTAACGACCGCCCCCCGTCAAGGTCGTAATGGCGCCAAACCCTTCGCCTTCAATCATGATCTCAAAAGCGGTGTTATTATAATAATCCAGCCCTCTGACCAGTCCCGGATCAATTTCGTATGAAATATCCATCTGGCTTAGAAAAGCCTGCACTTTTTCAAAATAACGGCGGCTGTCTTCATTCAGATAATCCAGGATAGATGGAGCAGTTGCCATTAGCGGATGGTCTTTGTCTTTTTTACAGTCGAGAATACGAAGTGGATTTTTTTCCAGACGCTGCTGGCAGTCACTGCAGAATTCACCGATGCTTGGCTTAAAGTGGCTGATGAGCGCCTGCTTGTGATTCTCACGGCTTTCCTTATCTCCCAGGCTGTTGATAACCAGCTTCAATCCTTTTAACCCAAGGGACGAGTACAGCTCCATCGCAAGTGCAATCACTTCTGCATCAATCGATGGATCATCACTTCCTATCGCTTCCACACCAAATTGGACAAACTGACGCATCCGTCCTGACTGCGGGCGCTCATAGCGGAACATTGGACCGATATAATAAAGTTTATCCGGCTGATCCGGCAGTCCAAAGCGTTTATTTTCTACATAAGAACGGGCAACCGAAGCTGTTCCTTCCGGGCGGAGTGTCAGGCTGCGTCCGCCTTTGTCTTCAAACGTATACATTTCTTTTGGACAATATCTGTTGTGTCCCCTACGCTCCGCTGGAATAATTCCGTCTGTTCAAAAATAGGAGTACGGATTTCCGAGTAATTAAACGCCCGGCATAGATCGTGCATTCTTTTTTCTACATACTGCCACTTCTCTGATATCCCGGAAGTATATCCTGGGTTCCTCTAGGTATTTGAACTGCCATTTCCCCACTCCTTTAAAAATAGTTGGTCTGTACTCTGTTACAGGTTTATAAAAAAACACAAAAAACCCGCCCCTCAAAAATATGAGGGACGGGATTTATTCCCGTGGTACCACCCTGGTTAGAGCTTTACAGCTCTCGCTTTACAGTTAACGCCTGTGTACGGCTGCTTTTACTTCTCTAGGTTTCAAAGCAGCACCTAAGGAGTGTCTTTCTGTAAAAAACGAGCAGAAATGCTTCCAGCACGGCATCTCTTCTCTGTCCTCGTTTATCTCTACATACTTTTCTCCATCATTGGTTTTCTATCGAACTCCATCATACGAATAATTACCTTTTGTGTCAATATAAAAATGGCTTTATTCCTTTGGTTCAGGGGATTCCAGCGTAAGGGTCACCGGGCCGCTGTTCGTCAGCGACACCTGCATATCCGCACCAAATCTCCCCTCTGCTACTGTGATGTTTTTACTGCGGAGTTCTCATTAAACAAATGATAAAGCGGTTCAGCATCCTCCGGCCGGGCCGCTTCTGTAAAGCTTGGCCGTCTGCCTTTTTGAGCATCCCCATACAATGTAAACTGCGAAATAGACAGCACCCCGCCCGAAATATCGAGCAAAGATTTATCAAATTTCCCTTGTTCATTTTCAAAATACGAAGGTTGACTATTTTTTCAGCCATCCATTCTACTTCCCTTTTCGTATCGCCATGGGTGAATCCTGCTAATACAACCAAACCTTCTGCTATAGAGCCGGACATCTCTCCATCGATGGTACAGGCTCCTTCTGATACACGCTGAATAACTTTCATCGCTCGAATATGCCCTTTCTTCAAACCGGTATTAATGCATAACGCGCTGCACCGTATAAATATCCGGCAGTTTTTTTATTTTTTCTACTACCTTCTGTAAATGACCGATATTGTGAATAGAAATGCTCATATCGATGAACGCCATTTTGTTTTTATCACTGCGGCCGCTGACAGCGTTAATATTTGTTTTTGCTTCTGTAACACAGTGAAGAACTTCATTTAAAGGCCGCGTCTGTCGTAGCCGATGATTTCTATATCTACATTGTAGTTCTTGTTCGTTTCAACAGAGCCTTCCCATTCTACTTCGAGCAGGCGTGGGCGTGCTTCGTCATTATCTACGTTTGCACAGTCCCTGCGGTGAATGGATACGCCTCGTCCTTTTGTAATAAAACCTACAATGTCGTCACCCGGTACAGGACTGCAGCACTTGGATAACCGGATGAGCAGGTTATCGACCCTTTAACACGAACTCCCCCATTTGTTTTCTTCACAGGATGATTCGTATTAATGGTTTTTACCGCTTCGGCTACCGACTGCTTTTCATCCTGTTCATTCTGGTGACGGATTTTATCTGTCAGTCTCGTTACGATCTGCTTTGGGCTGACTCCATTGTAGCCGACAGCCGCAAACATATCTTCTTCTCCGCTGAAGCTGAACTTATCAGCGGCTTCGCTTTTATTCTCTTCGGTCAGAACCTGTTTTGGATCATAATCCTGAGACTTTAATTCTTTTTCAACAAGCTCTTTGCCTTTTTGTACGTTTTCTTCTCTTCGTTCTTTTTTATAAAACTGCTTAATTTTGTTTTTAGCATGAGAGCTCTGGGTCAGCTTCAGCCAGTCCTGACTTGGGCCGTAAGAATGCTTGGATGTAAGCATCTCTACTATGTCGCCTGTATCAAGCTGGTAATCGAGCGGCACCATCTTACCATTTACTTTCGCTCCGATCGTCCGGTTTCCGATTTCCGTATGAATGCGGTAGGCAAAGTCAATGGGCACCGAGCCTCTCGGAAGCTCTATGACGTCCCCTTTCGGGCTGAATACAAACACCATATCCGAGAACAAATCCATTTTTAAGGATTCCATAAAGTCCTGAGCATCATCGGCATCATTCTGCCATTCAATAATTTCGCGGAACCATGTTAACTTGTCCTCAAACGTCTGCTTGCCGGATACGCTTTTGCCTTCTTTGTAAGCCCAGTGGGCCGCTACACCAAATTCTGCTACGCGGTGCATGTCCGTGGAACGGATCTGTACCTCAAGCGGCTCTCCTTTCGGACCAATAACAGTTGTATGAAGAGACTGGTACATATTTGCTTTTGGCATAGCAATATAGTCTTTAAACCGTCCCGGCATCGGCTTCCAGCATGTGTGAATAATACCAAGCACGGCGTAACAGTCCCGGATACTCTTCACAATAATCCGTACGGCGAGCAGATCATAGATTTCGTTAAACTGCTTTTTCTGTTTCACCATTTTCCGGTAAATGCTGTATATATGTTTGGGACGTCCATACATTTCTGCTTTAATGTTTAAATCATCAAGGTTGTGATTAATGTCCCCGATTACTTCTTCAATATACTGCTCGCGCTCCGCACGTTTCTGCTTCATAAGATTAACAATCCGGTATAGTACTGCTGCGGATCCAAGTAACGCAGAGCAGTGTCCTCAAGCTCCCACTTGATCTTTGAAATACCAAGACGGTGGGCAAGCGGTGCGAATATTTCCAGGGTTTCATTGGAAATCCGGCGCTGTTTATCAGGCGGCAGATGCTTTAACGTTCTCATATTGTGCAGACGGTCTGCCAGCTTAATCAGGATAACCCGAATATCCTTCGCCATCGCAACAACCATTTTCCGGTGGTTCTCCGCCTGCTGCTCTTCTTTTGATTTATATTTAATTTTTTTTAATTTGGTTACACCATCTACAAGCATCGCTACTTCTTCGTTAAATGCCTCTGAAATGTCTTCCACGGTTACTTCTGTATCTTCGACCACATCATGCAAAAAAGCACCCGCAACTGTATTGGGGTCCATTTCAAGGTCTACTAGTATTCCTGCTACTTGAATGGGTGGAGAATATATGGCTCTCCAGACTTTCTGTACTGATCTTTGTGAGCTTCTTCTGCATATTTATACGCCTTTTCTAAAAAAGAGACATGGTTTTCGGATAAATAATGTCGAGCTTTTTCCAACACTTCATCGATGGTCATGGAATCACCCTGCACACCTTTCTACATAACGTGTTTTTTCTATTTTCTATATTATCTGTAAGAATTGCTTTTCTGTAAAGTTTTTAGACTTATTCTAATTTAACTCAAAAAGTCTGGTCTTTTCTAAAAAAAGCTCTTCATGCAAATTTGGGTCTAATCTATTAAGTATAACTCTATCATGCCCTTGTTTGCACTACTTTATTCAATAAATAAAAAAAGCACTCCATTTATGGAGCACTTTTTATAAAATGTTTATTTTTACCCGTTAAAAAGTTACCAAGGAGAAAATATCGTATTCTCCCAGTTCAGCCAGCTTACCGCGGCCGTCCAGGTAATCCAGTTCAATCAGAAAAGCCAGGCCGGCAACTATTCCGCCAAGCTCTTCTACCAGCTTTACAGTCGCATGAATAGTGCCTCCTGTAGCAAGAAGGTCATCTGTAATCAGCACACGCTGACCCGGTTTTCGAGTCCAGGTGCATAGAAAGCTGGTCCTCTCCGTATTCCAGACCGTAATCCATATCTACTGTTTCCCGGGGGAGTTTTCCTTTTTTCCGCACAGGCGCAAAGCCGATTTCCATTGCGTAGGCGATCGGACAGCCTACTACAAATCCCCTTGCTTCCGGACCGACAATCACATCTATGTTTTTGTCTTTCGCGAATTCTTTCATTTCGTTAATTGCCTGCTTGTATGCCGGGCCGTTTTGCATCAAGGTTGTTATATCTTTAAAACGAATGCCTTCTTTCGGATAATCCTCAACAACTGTAATATATTTTTTATAATCCATGATTGACCTTCTCTCTTAATTCATTGTCTTGTTTCTCCAGAAGCAGCTCGCCAAGCAGCCGGTCTTTCAACTGTTTATACGTTGAAAAAAGCAGATCCTGCTCCATTTGCTTCAGCTGTTCCCGCCTTCTATACGCAGCCGATTCGGTTAACGGCTTCTTTTCGCTGGATCCTAGAAATTCCACCATGCTGCCGTCCAGTCTGATAAATCCAAGTTCTGTGAATACCTGCGCCATAAAATCAATATCTTCGCCCTTCCAGCCTTTCTGCTGAATTAACTTTTGTTTGAGCGTTTCCAGGTTAAACGACGGGTATTTATTCAAAAAGGAGTAAAACCATTTAAAATGCTCTCTTGTGCCGCCATGTTGAAAATAGGCTTCTTCTTCTGTGAAAAAACAGGCATACATATGCTCTGTCCGGCGGCAGAGGTGAAGCGCCTGGTTTAATTCATCAATAGAGGTTGGGATATCAATAAAAGCCGTATACTTCTCTTCAATCGGTTCGCCCAGCTCACGGGCCATATACAATGTGCAGCCATCCGGCAGGTCATCTTCTATCAACGCTCTGGTTTTGTCCTGAAAGACAACAGCCGCTGTGCCGGAAGGAAGAGCTTTAATCATCTGCTTTAGTCCTTTTTGCTGGCGCTTGTCGTGAATCTGGCACGTCGTAATCGCCATATCATGCATCATCAGCTGCGGTTTGCGGAAATTGTTCCATTCGTTAATGGTCAGCTGTCCTATGAAAGAAGCATTTGCTGTTACGGTCATCTGATCAGCTAAATGTCCTTTCTGGAAAGCAATCCCATCAAGCCGGTTTCCCTCCTGTTCAAGCGAAAGCTTTAAATGGGTTTTGTCGCTGCCGATTTTTTTGAAGGCCGTAATTTCGACATCTTCAAGCAGAAACACAGGCTTTGGGTTTGCCATACCAAACGGGGCGAGCGTACTTAAATCTTCCAGCGCGGCCACTGTAATATCAGAAAGCGGCACCTGCAGGTCAATGGAAGCTGCAGGCACATAGGCAGAAGGATCGAGTCTAGACGACGCCTGACGGCACAGCTCCGTACGCAGAGCTTCAATGTTCTCTACTTTCATGGAAAGACCTGCTGCCATTTCATGGCCTCCGAATTTTTCAAGAAGCGGACGCTGTTTGGATAGCTCTTCAAACATATTAAAGCCTTCAATACTCCGTGCCGATCCTTTGGCGGTTTCTGTTTCACCGTTAATGGACAGTACAAGGACCGGATGATGATATGTTTCAACAAGCCGGGAGGCGACAATACCTATAACACCTTCGTTCCAGCCCTCTCCCCCTGTGATGATCACTTCATTCTCATGATACCCTCTATCTTCTACCTGCTTGACGGCGGTTTCCGTCAGCTCTTTAACAATGTTTTTTCTGGATTGATTCAACATATCAATTCGTCCTGCCCATTCAGCCGCTTCTTCTTCATTTTCGGACAGAAGAAGATGAACTGCCGGATCAGCAGAATCCATTCGGCCGGCCGCATTTAAACGCGGACCCATTGTAAATCCGACATGGTCTTCCTGCATCGTATCTGCTTCTATGCCGCATACTTTCTTTAATGCTGAAATGCCTGGTCTTGTGGAAGAGGTAAGGGAACGAAGCCCCTTTTTCACCATGCTCCTGTTTTCGTCTACGAGCGGCACCAGGTCACTTATTGTACCAAGTGTTACCAGATCTAAATAATGCTCCCGGCAGTTCCCCTAAGAGAGCATGAGCTACTTTAAAAGCAACTCCGACCCCGGCCAGTTCTTTGAATGGATAAGAACAGCCCGGCTTTTTGGGATTTATAATAGCAAAAGCTTCCGGAAGCTCCGGAGGCGGCTCGTGGTGATCGGTAATAATAACGTCCATGCCAAGGGCATTGGCTGCGGCTACTTCCTCTTTTGCGCTGATACCGGTATCTACAGTAATCATTAAGGAAGCTCCATCCGCTGCAGCCTGCTCCACTGCCGGTATATTAGGGCCGTAGCCTTCTGTAAAACGGTTAGGAATATACCAGCCGAATACCGCTCCCGCTTCTTTGAGCAGAAGTACCATCAGCGTCGTGCTGGATACTCCATCGGCATCGTAATCACCAAAAATTAAAATCTTTTCTTTATTTTCTATTGCCTGCTTTATTCGTGAGACCGCCCGCTCCATCCCATCGAGTAAATATGGGTCATGCAGCCTGGCCATGCTCGTGTCCAGAAAAGAAGCGGCCTCTTCTACAGAGGAAAATCCTCTGGCAGATAATACTTTTGCTGCGAGAGGAGACAAGTTCATTTTTTTTGAAGTACTTTCCATTCCTCGTTTACAGAGGAAGTTGTTTTCCAATTCATTTTGGATTTTAACATTAAAACACCCCTCAACCCATTTATTATACTAAAGGGGTGGAAGGGTGACAATCTTATATTTTGGGCTTACGGTCCGTTTTTTCCGGTGCTCTGCTTCTCTTTTTTACGGCCAAATCCTTTGTTTCCTCTAGAGGTCCGAGCCTGAAGCGGGTGTACGATTTTTATATTTTTTTAATTCAGTACGAAGTCCGTAAATTTTGACAGCGTTAATCGACCCTGCGATAAAAGCTCCTATTAATACAGAGCCGAGGACGATGAGGATGAGCGCCATTCTGCCGTACCCGAATAAATATCACTTCTACACTATTAACATTAATAACAGCAAAAACTGCAATAATAATGGCTAAAACGAGGCTGATAATAAATACTGTTTGTGTTTTCATCACGCATTCTCCTATTCTGGATTCTTTTCCTCAAATGGATTTACATGCACGAAAACATCCTGCACTTCCTCCTCCATTGTCATCAATGATTCCTTTACCTGCTTCCCGATTGCATGTCCCTCCTCTACAGTAATATAAGGATCTACTCCTATCTTTATATCAATTATAACGTAATGCCCATGTTCCCGTGCAAAAAATTCATCTACATGACGTACGCCGTGAACTTGTTCTGCATTCTTAATCATCTGCACCGTATCTTCGGAATGAAGCACATGATCAAGCACATTGTGTATAGAATCTTTTCCCAGCTTCCAGGCCATTCTCATGATCAGCAGCGAGACAAATAATCCTGCTAGAAGGTCTCCGTATGTTAGAAAATCAATATTATAGGCGCCCCGGCAATAGAAGCTCCTATTCCAATTAAAGCGGCAATCGATGAGAAGACGTCGGAGCGGTGGTGCCAGGCGTCTGTTATAATAGCCTCGCTTTTGTATTTTACCCCCAGCTTATATTTATAGCGGAACATGCCTTCCTTTACTATTATAGAGAAAATGACCGCGTATAATGCCAGAGTTCCCGGCACTGCTACGGGTTCTGATATATCCTGCAGTGCATTTAAGCCTATTTCAAACCCGACGACAAACAGAAGCACAGCAACGATTATAGCCGTCAGGGTTTCTGCCTTTCCGTGGCCGTATGGATGATCAGCATCAGGAGGCAGTTTGGCTGCGCGGATACCGACCAGCACCGCTACTGATCCTACTACATCCGCCGCAGAGTGGGCAGCATCAGCCACGAGGGCACGGCTGTCTGCGATAATGCCAATAATAAATTTTATAATGGCTAAAATAATGTTCCCAAAGATGCCGACCATCGCTCCGAAGCGCACCATTTTATACCGATGTTCCTGAAAGTCGTTCATCGCTACCATTCCTTTATCTTTGTATCCTTTTTTCCGTTTTAAAAGATAGAAAAAACCATGGCATAAACCATGGCCTTTTCCTTATAACGTTGGTTCTGCTTTTTTTCGGCTTCTTTTTTCTGCTGTTTTTGTATGCTTTTCCATTTCCACGATACCCATAACTGAGCAGCAAGGAATAAAGAAGAATACGTTCCGGCAATAAGCCCGATAATTAAAGCAAAGGAGAACGAGCGTATTGCTTCGCCGCCGAATACATAAAGGGATACTGCCGCAAATACAACGGTAAGAACTGTGCTGATGGAACGGCCCAGCGTCTGATTTAAACTTTTATCCACTACAGCAGAGAGATGCTCAAAGGTCGAAACCTCTTCTTCTTTCGCCATATTCTCGCGGATCCGGTCAAACGTAACGATCGTATCGTTGATCGAATAACCGACGATGGTCAGGACGGCCGCAATGAATGGCACATTCACTTCCAATTGCAGCGCACTGAATACAACAATAATAAAAAACGCATCATGAAACAGGGCGACGATAGCCGCAAGCGCATATAAAAATTGAAAACGGATCGTCACATAAATAATGATGCCGACCGCTGCGATGAGTACCGAAATCAAGGCATTCATGGCAAGCTCTTCTCCTACCTGCGGAGAGACGGTGCTGATATTAGGCTCCTGTCCATAGTTATCAATAAAATATGTCTGCACTTCACTGATTTCCCCTTGATCCAGAGCGCCGATAAATCGTGCATGGGCGATTTCCCCATTGTCTCCGGCAAGCGTAATGTCATCCGGTTCATAACCATCACCAATAGAAGCAAAATCTTCCTGAACCTGCTCAGCGGTCAGTGGATCTCCGGAAGATACTTCCACCCGGGATCCGCTCTCAAAGTCGATACCGAGATTTAAACGGATCGTAACCAGCAGGGCAATACCTATAGCTGCCATTACAAGGGATATCATAAAAAACTTTTTTCTGTGTTTGACGAATGGAATTTCTTTTCTACGTTTACTGCCGAGCATCAATGTCACGCTCCTTTATTCCAAACACTCTTGGCTTTTTGTTGAATATACGGCTTTTCACCCATAAACCGAGGAGAAATCTCGTTAATAGAACAGCGGTTAAAAAGCTCGTCAAAATACTGACAATAAGCACGACAGCAAATCCTTGAACAGAGCTGGTACCATAATAAAACAGCACGCCTGCAGCAATAATCGTCGTAATGTTGGCATCAACAATAGTGGAGAAAGAACGGCTCGTTCCTAATTTAAAGGCGCTGATGACCGATCTTCCTTCACGCAGCTCCTCTTTAATCCGCTCATAGGTAATAATGTTGGCATCTACTGCCATACCTACACCAAGGACAAGGGCTGCAAGCCCAGGCAGGGTAAGAACACCCTGCATCCAGTTGAAGACAACCAGAACGACATAAATATAACTTGTCAGGGAAATGATCGATATAACTCCCATAAATCTATAGTAGAAAAGCATAAACGCAAAAATCAGGCCGATGCCGATAAATCCGGCGAATATCGTCTGTTCCATCGCTTCTTCTCCCAACGATGCGCCAACAGCATTGGAGTAGATCTCTTCAAGTTCGACCGGAAGGGATCCGGAATTTAGAATCTCAGCCAGAAATTCTGCTTCTTCAAGTTCAAAGTTTCCTTCTATCTGAACGGTATCAGTGTAAAGAGGTTCGTTAACGGAAGGCGCAGATAAAAACTTAGGATCTTCTTTCTGGGATTCCTCCATAAAAGAATCTCCTTCTTCATAATCCAGCCAAATAACCATTAAGTTCTCCGGTGGAGGATATTCTTCAATCACCTGCTCCGTTACCCGGCCAAACTCATCTCCGTCCCGAAGTCCGACGGAAACAACAGGTTGATTGCCCTGGTCAAAATTGACGCTTGCGCCGCTTTCCTGAAGATCATCACCGGAGAGGAGGACGTTATCATCTATGTCCCGGAAGCTCAGGTCGGCTTCGGTGGCTAGAAGTTCCCGGGCCTGCTGCTGATCGTCTATTCCCGCCAGCTGCACCCTGATACGGTTATCTCCTTCTATAGATATATTGGGCTCAGATACCCCAAGGACGTTTACACGCTGATCAAGGGCACTGACCGTTGACTGCATCGTCTCCTCTGTTACTTCTCCCTCACCGCCTGGGTTATTGACTTCATATAATATCTCAAAGCCTCCCTGCAGATCTAGCCCGAGATTAATGCTTTTGGCGGTATTGAGCACCGTCTGGGACATCAGTCCCCCAATAGCAAGGACGATGAGAAAAAAGATAACAATTCTCGATTTTTTTATCATACTTCGGTACATCCTCTCTATACACTGTCTCAAGGTAGCTTTTTTCATGAAAAAACTTGGCAGTGCTGCCAAGTTTGCTGATACAGGCTTATTTCCACAGAACATGCTAATTATACGGATGTATTTAAATTAATGTCAAATCACTTTTTCCCAATGCAGCTTTTGGTTCAAGAACGGGCACTCGGGTATTCTCAATATCTTCTAATATGGACGCCAGCTGATTGCCGCTGCGGCTCTTTTCTTCGAGGTCAATATAGGAATTAATCGTAAGGCGGTTCATATAGTCACTCATTTTAAGATGAAGAATATCCTGAATTACTTTATGTAAATGCACTCTTTTTTTCCATGTTCGTTCGTTCTCAAGTAAATACTGCCAAATAGTCTCTTCTGTTACGTTAATATAGCCGAGCATATGAAACTCTTCCTTTTTACTTTGCAGCGCCGGATGCACTAAATCTTTCCAATTGCTGACTGAATATAGCATATTTCAGCTCCTTTACCTGTTCTGTGCTTCTATTTATTTAACCTCATGGATCTCTTCTTTTATTTAGCAGGGGAGAGCGCAAAGAAAAAGCTGTCTCCCAAAATTAATAAAATGGAGAAACAGCTGTTTTTACAATGGAAGTACTTTAATCTTCGTTTACTACCTCTTTAACCGCACTGCGGTCAAAAGTCAGTCTGTTGCTTCCATCTACAACGATAACTAGTTTGTTTTCGTCTATTGCATCAATGGTGCCGTGAAGGCCTCCAATTGTGACGATGCGGTCTCCTTTTTGGAGATTGGAATGCATCTGTGTGATCTGCTTTTGTTTCTTCTGCTGTGGACGAATAAGCAGAAAATAAAAAATAGCAAACATAGCACGAGCATAATATTGCTTCCATGATTTGTCCCTCCCTTCACTGATTAAAAAAACTAAAAGTTTTTGGCATTTTCTTTATTAAAGCCGTATGCCTCGAAATACTCTTCCCTGAAATCGAGGAGCCTGTCGTCACGTATAGCCTGGCGGACCTGCTCCATTAAGTTTAACAGGAAATAAAGATTGTGATAAGAAGTGAGCCTGAAACCAAATGATTCATTGCATTTCACCAAATGACGTATGTAAGCTCTGGAATAATTTTTGCAAACATGGCAGTCACATTTCTCATCAATTGGTCTGAAGTCGCGGGCAAACTTTGCATTTCTAACGACAAGACGGCCGGAACTTGTCATGCACGTCCCGTTTCTTGCAATTCGAGTCGGAAGACGCAGTCAAACATATCGATGCCGGATCGCTCCATCTATTAGAGAATCGGCAGATCCTACACCCATCAATACCTTGGCTTGTTGTCCGGAAGAAGCGGAGTCGTATTCCAGCACACGATTCATGATTTCTTTCGGCTCTCCAACTGATAGACCGCCTATAGCATAACCCGGAAAGTCGAGAGAAATCAATTCTTTCGCCGATTGTTTACGAAAATGTTCATATTCTCCTCCCTGCACAATACCAAATAGTCCCTGCGTATCCGGATTAGCATGGGCTCCCAGACAGCGTTCCGCCCATCTGGACGTTCTCTCTACACTGGCTTTCATGTACTCTTCACTTGCCGGATGAGGAGGACATTCATCAAATGCCATCATAATATCCGGTCCGAGGTCATTTTGAATCTGCATTGCTTTTTCAGGGATAAGAACAGCTTTTCTCCACTTATATGGTTTCTAAAGTGGACCCTTCTTCTTTAATCCCTGAGCTTGCTTAAGCTGAACACTTGAAATCCACCGGAGTCAGTTAGAATCGGCTTGTTCCAGTTCATAAATTTATGCAGCCGCCGGCTTCTTTAATGATGTCTTCCCGGGTCTGATCCATAAATGATACGTATTGCTTAAAATAATCTGGGCGTGCATTTCTTCTAGTTCATCCGGACTGATCGTCTTAACAGTAGCCATTGTTCCTACCGGCATAAATATCGGGGTTTCAATCACTCCGTGCGGAGTATGGATTTTCCCGAGTCTTGCCCCGGATTGTTTGCACGTCTTTATCAGTTCATAACGGATCGCGCTCATGTGACGCCCCCTCCCTTTTTAATAAACATAGCATCTCCAAAGCTGAAAAATCTGTACTTGTTCTTCACTGCCTCTTCGTAGGCTCCCAATATTGTATCTTTCCCGGCTAGTGCGCTGACCAGCATCACAAGCGTTGACTTCGGAAGATGAAAATTGGTAAGCAGTGCGTCAATTCCTGAAAAAGAATAGCCTGGATAGATGAAAATATTGGTCCACCCTGACCCGGCAGTAAACAAGCCGTCGTTCTGACCGGCAATGGTTTCAAGCGTTCGGGCCGATGTGGTTCCTACGGCTGTTATAGTGCCGCCTGAACGTCTTACTTCATTCAGCGTGTCAGCGGCCTGCTGTTTTAACTCATAAAATTCAGAGTGCATGTCATGATCCTCTATGGAATCCACCGAAACAGGCCGAAACGTGCCAAGGCCGACATGAAGGGTAAGGGGAACAATATGAACGCCCTGCTCCTCCAGCTCTTGAAGCAGGCCTTCTGTAAAATGCAGGCCGGCCGTCGGCGCAGCGGCTGAACCATTGTTTTCCGCATATACCGTCTGATAGCGCTCCTGATCTTCAAGCTTTTCTTTAATATAAGGAGGCAGCGGCATTTCCCCAAGCGATTCCAGGATTTCCAGAAACACTCCCTCATATGAAAATTGAAGAATACGACCGCCGTGCTCCTGCAGCTCCGTACATTCAGCCGTAAGCTTTCCTCCGCCGAACGTAATAACGGTTCCTGCTTTAATTTTTTTAGCAGGCTTTACAAGCGTTTCCCACTTATCGTTTTCGAGCTGCTTTAACAGCAGTATTTCAATGGCAGCACCTGTATCTTTTTCACCAATCAACCGGGCCGGCAGCACACGTGTATCATTAATGACCAGCGCATCGCCCTTTTGAAGAAACTGTTTGATTGCTGTGAACCTGCGGTGTTCAACAGCACCTGATAGAGGATCGACTACCATCAGCCGGGAGCGGTCTCTATTGAGCAGAGGAGTCTGGGCAATCAGCTCCTCCGGAAGTTCAAAATCAAAATCTTGTACGTTCATTTCCAATATTCCTTTCTATACATGCCGTTTAACGAAAACGGCCTATGACAAATAAGATCAAAGATAACACGATACTTATAATGATGGAAGTAGCGAGCGGGAAATAAAACGAAGTATTTTCTCCTTTAAAGAAAAAGTCCCCGGGCAGCCGTCCTAATGAAATAAAACGGCCTCCTACCTGCCAGATCACACCGAACAGGATCAGCGCAGCACCCAGGCCGATTAGAAGCTTTGGGATATCGTTCACCGCTCCGGCACCTCCAGCTGGAAATGTTCATACACTTTGGCACTGACCATCCGGCCTCTTGGGCTCCTTATGAGAAAACCAATCTGAAGCAGATACGGCTCATATACATCTTCCAGCGTATGGGATTCTTCCCCAATAGACGCTGCTACCGCTTCGACTCCAACCGGTCCACCGGCAAATGTCTCCATAATGCTTTTCAGCAGCTTATGGTCAATATGATCCAGCCCAAGCTTATCCACTTGAAGCTTCTCCAGCGCATTTCGTGCAATTTCCTCTGTGACGAGGCCGTCGCCCTGTACCATGGCAAAATCACGAACCCGGCGCAGTAACCTATTGGCAATTCGCGGAGTTCCTCTTGAACGCCTTGCCATTTCATAAGATGCTTCTTCGGTAATATCGAGCTGAAACAAATCAGCACTGCGGGCTACAATTTTAGCCAGTTCCTCCGGCTGATAATATTCCAGGCGGGCATGCACACCAAACCGGTCCCGTAGAGGAGCTGTAAGCATCCCCGCTCTTGTTGTTGCCCCAATCAATGTGAACGGCGGAAGGTCAAGCCTTACCGAACGCGCCGTCGCCTCTTTTCCTATCATGATATCAATGCAGAAATCCTCCATTGCAGGATAGAGCACCTCTTCAATCGTACGGGGAAGACGATGGATTTCGTCAATGAACAAAACATCCCCCGGCTCCAGAGCGGTAAGGACCGCTGCCAGATCGCCGGGTTTTTCAATCGCCGGACCAGAGGTTGTTTTGATGTTTACGCCCATTTCATTAGCAATAATCATTGCAAGGGTCGTCTTACCAAGACCAGGCGGACCATATAACAGAACATGATCCAGGCATTCTTCCCTCATTTTGGCGGCCTCTATAAAAATACTTAAATTATCTTTTACTTTATGCTGTCCAATGTATTCTGAAAACTGCAGAGGACGAAGACCGCTTTCCATCGATTGATCATCGTTGGTTGCCTCCTGGGATACGATACGGTCATCCATTACTGCTCACCACCATTTATTCATTCGTCTCTCCATTAGGAGAGCATCCACTGCAGGGCTTTTCTAACGTATTCATCTGCGCTCAGCTGTTCTTTTGCAAGCTTTGGCTTCACTTTTTGGATCTCTTTCTCTCCATACCCAAGCGCTCTCAGCGCTTCCAGTGCTTCCTCAAGCGGCTGATCGAACAAGGGTCCGGACGCACTCGGCGCTGCCAGAAAACCTTCTTCCCCGATAATGTCCTGAAGTTTTCCTTTTAAGTCCAATATCATCTGTCGCGCTGTTTTTTTTCCGACACCGGGAAATTTCACTAAAAATGCTTCATTTTCATTCTCTACAGCTTCCACAACCTGAAGCGGCGCACCCGCTGCCAGAATGGCCAAAGCCCCTTTCGGACCAATTCCAGACACCTGGAGAAGCCGCTCAAACAGTTCCCGCTCTTTTCTGGATTTAAAACCATAAAGTCTTAGTATATCTTCTCTTACATACTGATAGGTATATACCGTATTTTCTTCATTCAGCTGAAAAACAAAAGGGTTGGCGCAGTATATTAAATAACCAATACCGCCGACTTCCACCGTGACGGTGTCCCCTTCTGCACGTACCACTCTGCCTGTTACATATTCTATCAATCAAGACACCCTTCCCCATCCTGCGAACATACTTTCCCTAATCCTATCAAAAAAGCAGGCGTTTGGGTATTACTGATTTAGTTGTTCCTGTGTTTCATTCCAGGCAAAATTGTGATGAACGTCCTGAACATCGTCATTTTCTTCAAGTACGTCAATCAGCTTTATCATTGCTTCTGCGTGCTCGTCATTAAGTTCTACTGTCGTTTCAGGTTCCATCAGCACTTCTGCCTTCTCTATTTTATACCCTTTGCCTTCAAGCTCAGCTCTTACTTTCTCATGTTCTTTAACCGGTACGGTTACCGTAAATACTTCTTCCTCCCGCTCCACGTCGTCGGCTCCGGCTTCAATGGCATCAAGCATAGCCGTTTCTTCATCTACTTCTTCTGCAGAAAGAAAAATATAGCCGTTTTTGTGAAACATAAAAGCAACACATCCGCTTTCACCCATATTGCCGCCGTTCTTATTGAAAGCATGGCGGATCTCGGCAACGGAGCGGTTTTTATTATCAGTGAGTACTTCGACCATAACTGCAGCGCCTCCGGGACCGTAACCCTCGTACGTAATTTCTTCGTACTGGATGCCGCTTGTATCACCGGATGCCTTTTTAATGGTGCGCTCTACATTATCCCCGGGAATATTTTCGGCTTTTGCTTTTGCAATCGCAGAACGAAGCCTTAGGTTTGTGGAGGGGTCATCTCCAGCTTCACGTACAGCAGCAAAAATTTCTTTGGAAAGCTTCGTGAAAATTTTTGCCCGCTTTGCATCCTGTCTTTCTTTTCTATGCTTGATATTATTCCATTTTGAGTGCCCTGCCATAACAGATCTCTCCTCTATTTTATCTTGATAAATAGCTGTTTTTCCTTTAAAGTCAATTAGACCAGGTACCGTAAATAAGCACACTAGGAGCATATACAATGAATAATTCGGATAAAATGCTCGGCGAAGCACGCCGTAACCAAATACTAAAGTGGCTTGAGGACGCTTCTTCTCCTTTAACAGGAAGTGAATTAGCTAAACGAACTAAAGTCAGCCGGCAGGTAATTGTTCAGGATGTCTCCCTCTTAAAAGCGAAAGGCAGCCCGATTCTTGCCACGGCTCAGGGCTATATTCTCGTTTCTGCACAGGCTCCGACTACCGTTCAACGAAAAATAGCCTGCTATCACCTCTCTGATATAGAAACGACGCAGAAAGAGCTTCAGATTGTAGTAGATTATGGAGCAACAGTGGTGGATGTTTCCGTAGATCATCCTATTTACGGCGACCTTACGGCATCTTTATTAATAAAAAACCGTTACGATATCGGACAGTTTATTCAAAAGATTTCCAGCACAAACGCTGCGCTTCTCTCAGAGCTTACCGGCGGCACGCACATGCACACGATTGAAGCTGCTTCTGAACAAATTTTAGAGAATGTATGTGAGGCATTAGAAAAAGAAGGATTTCTTCTTTCCTAATGACCGCCTTGTTGAAGAAAAGCCGATTCCTATTTAGGAATTGGCTTTTTTTGGGTACTTTCTATTTCTTCCACGGAGAATAGACAGGGATAGCTCCCTAAAATACGAACTCCACAGCCAAGCGCTTCGAGCTCTGCTACCGCACCGGGCAGCAGAACATCATCCATCAGCTGATCTACATCAATAACAAAAAAATAGTTGCCTATTCCTGTCTTCATCGGTCTGGACTCAATTTTCGTCAAGTTCAGCTTTCTCCAGGCGAAGGCAGACAGTACTTGGTGAAGCGCACCGGAGAAATCCGAAGGAAGGGTGACCATCAGAGTTGTTTTATCCCCTGTTCTGCTTGAAACCGGCTGTAATTCCTTCGAAGCTTCTCTGGAAAGTACGACAAATCTTGTGTGATTGTTTTCATAATCATGAATGTTTTCATTAACGATCGTTAATCCATACTGCTCGGCAGCCAGCACATTGGCTACTGCTGCTGCATTCATGGATGGATCCTCATAAATTTTCCCGGCTGCAGCCGAAGTCGAATTCGTATAATGCAGGCCGGCTCCAGGAAGCACATCTGTTAAGAAATCATGGCACTGGGCAATAGCATGTGGATGAGAGTATACATCCTCTACTTTTCTCCACTCGGCAGCCCGGGAAGGATGCACCATTAGATGCTGTTCAATCGGAACCGTTATTTCTCCAATTATAGGAAGGTTATGTTTGTGAATTAAATAGTCCAGCGTCATGTTTACTGATCCCTCTATCGTATTTTCAAGAGGAATAACCGCCCGGTCAATATGTTCGGCTGCAAGGGCGTCCATACATGCCGGAATAGTCTCAAATGGAACAAGCTCTTCATCTGTAAAAATAGAAACTGCCGCCATTTCAGTAAATGTCCCTTTCGGGCCGAGATATCCTATCTTATTCATACTCATCGTTCCTTCCTTGTTTCAATAAATTTACAATGACCCTGATCCAACTACTTCTGCTTTTTCTACAGCAGGCATAGCCTGTATCCTGCGTACAAGCTCTCTTATTTCCATATTTAAAGCAGACGTGTCTACTGTAAGTGTTACGTTAGCTCTTCCCTGCAGAGGAATACTCTGATTGATCGTTAATACATTGGCATTCGCCCGCGCCATCAGCGCAAGCAGCTCTGAAAGCGATCCGGATTTATCCACAAGCTGTATAGATAATGTAATAATCTGTTCTTGTATCATTTGATGAAAAGGGAACACTGCGTCTTTATATTTATAAAAAGCGCTCCGGCTTAAGTTGACTTCAGCTGCTGCATCAGCCACTCTTGCCACTTTTCCGCTTTCCAGAATAGCCTTTGCAGCCAACGTTTTCTGCATCGCTTCTGTCAGCAGATCCTGACGCACTAAATAAAATTGGTCCATTTTCTCTGCCAATACGTTTCACCGCCACTAACCATGGTCGATACCATCATTTTCATACTAATTATACATTATAAAGACTTGCCCGCTGTTTTACAACAAGCGGGCAAGTCCAAGGTATTCTAGCCTTCCATAAATTCGAATTCAAAGTCAAGCAGTTTGACGATATCGCCATGCTTGGCTCCTTTTTCCCGGAGGGCACTGTCTATTCCCATATGTCTCATCTGGCGGGAGAACTTTTTAACAGACTCATCGCGCATCATATCTGTCATTTTAAAGCGGCGCTCAATTTCTTTTCCTGAAATAATATACGTGCCGTCTTCATCAATTGTAATTTCAAAAGCCTGCTTTTCTTTATCGAACGAATACAGCACTCTTTGTTCCTTATCCACGTGGTCTTCGTATAGAGGAAACTCAGGAGTTGTATCGATCAGCTCTGCAACCGTGCGGAGCAGATTCGTAAGTCCGCTCTTTGTTAAAGCAGAAACAGGGAAGACCTGGAGATCTTGTGGTGCTTTTTCCAGAAAAGCATCAAGTCTCTCCTGGGCTTCGGGCATATCCATCTTGTTTGCCACAACAACCTGCGGCCGCTCGAGCAGGCGCATATTGTACTGCTTAAGCTCTTCATTGATTTTTAAATAATCATCGTAGGGATCTCTATCTTCTATGCCGGACATATCCAGAACATGTACAATCACACGTGTTCTTTCTATGTGGCGGAGAAATTGGTGGCCGAGCCCTACTCCCTCATGCGCCCCTTCAATTAAACCAGGAAGATCAGCCATAACGAAGCTGACTCCTTCTTTTACATTAACGACGCCAAGGTTTGGCTTTAACGTAGTAAACGGATAATCGGCGATTTTAGGACGCGCTGAGGAAACGACGCTTAATATGGTTGACTTTCCAACACTTGGAAAACCTACAAGACCGACATCAGCAAGAACCTTCAGCTCAAGCGTTACGTTTCGGTCGCCTGCCGGCTCCCCTTTTTCACTAAGTTCCGGAGCCGGATTGGAAGGAGAGGCAAATCTTGAATTCCCTCGTCCTCCACGACCGCCTTTGATAATAACAGCGCGCTGCCCGTGATCCACGAGGTCGGCCAGAGCCTGTCCCGTTTCATCATCGGTAACAATCGTGCCCGGCGGAACTTTAATGATTAAATCATCGGCTCCTCTGCCGTGCTGGTTCTTTGGACGGCCATGTTCGCCGGGTTTTGCTTTGAAATGTTTCTTGTAGCGGAAATCCATTAACGTACGAAGGCCTTCGTCTACTTCAAATATAACGTCGGCACCTCTTCCACCATCGCCTCCGGCGGGGCCGCCGTCCGGTACGTATTTCTCGCGCCGGAATGCCACCATGCCATCGCCGCCGTCACCGGCTTTCAGGTAGACTTTTACTCTATCTACAAACACATGCTTCACTCCTTATTTTTTATTTAGTACAAATACCAATTCCTGCCCGTTTGCTACGATATTCTCTACATAACAGCTGGATGAAACCTTCCACTCGGCAAGCCATTCCTGCATGTTTTCCATATCCTCGATGCCGCCTTGAAAATCAAATTCAATATAAGGTTTTTCCTGGAGATGGAAGCTCACGAGAAGATTCGGGTCTGTTGTACTGTCGGACTGTTCATTGAGCTTTTCAAAAAAATGGGTAAAAAACTTCAGCCAGCAATTTTCATGCTGTGCACAATCTATTGGTTTACCGATCATTTCAATATCTAAATGAAATTTCTGCCACTGCCAATTGAAGGTAATTAATGTATAAGCAAGGTCCGGTGTATTCAAATCGGACAGCTTTGCTTCATGCTCCGCACGTCTTGTTACTTCATTAAGGATGTCATAAACGCGATCTTTTCGATCGAGCTGCAGATTCCCTTTTATAACCTGTACAATATTCATCCAGTCATGCCTGGAATGTCGAAGAATATTTAGTTTATCTTTTTCCTGCAATACTCAGCACTTCCCAGTTTGTGACGTTAGAATACATACAAGCACATCTATGAAATGAAATCTATTACGATTCGTTATAAGAGAGCCGTGCGGCCCGTTTTCTTAAGCATCAGTTTTTCTTATCGTACCACTAATTCCCCGGTGAAAACCAGATCAGCTTATAAATCGTCCAGAATTGAATGTACCTGACATTGAATGAAATAACAACTAAAACTTTCGCAGCGAGCCTCTCCCCGTCGGTTGAATCCGTCGGGATGCAGGATAATATTTCTTTTTATCAGCCTCATTCTCCTATACAATAAAATGATAAAGTTCTCTTTGCATTAAAGCTATATTTAGAAACGAGGGATAGGGCATGCAGGATGAAAACTATATTTATGGAAATACACCATGTTACTTAGGAAGTACCAATGTTTCCGGCGACTGGAAAAAAGCAGCCGGCCAGGATGTGCTGTTTTACGGGGTTCCCTGGGAAGGTGCCGTAACCTGGGGTGACTTTACAGGCTGTGAGCTTGCTCCTAAAGTGATCAGACTCAGCTCTGCCCGATACAGCGGCTATCTGCCTGAACTTGATCACATAGATGTAAAGGAACACTTTACAATGGGCGACGCAGGCGATATTGATGTGGTTCCGTCCGATGTAGAAGAAACGATGGAACGTATCGGCGCTTTTGCTGATAAAGCATGGGACAGCGGTGCTTTCTCCATAGCATTCGGGGGAGATCACGGTATCACCTATCCTATTGTTAAAGCGCTGGCCTCCAAAGGGAAAAAAGTGGGTATTATTCATATGGATGCCCATTACGACAACAACGATAACTCCATGGGAGACCCATACGGCAGAGGCGCACCGTTTGCCCGTCTTTATGAAACCGAAGGAGTCCGCAACGAAAAGCCTCGTTCACCTGGGCATTCACGGTCCCAGAAACAAGCCGGAAAATGGACGCAGCGCGAAGGAAGCCGGGGCGGTGACACTTACGCTTAACGACATTCGAAAAAACGGAAGTAATCTGGAGGCATTTGCTGATGAAGTATATGCCATTGCCGCTGAACAGACAGATGCCGTTTACTTAAGTATCTGCAGCGACGTACTGGATCATGCTTATAATCCGGGTGGACCTATTGATGGAAACGGCCTTCACTCTCATGAACTGTTAACACTTATTCACGCTTTTGCTAAAAAAGGACTGATCGGCATGGATTACGTAGAGGTTTATCCGCAGCAGGATCCAAACGACTTTTCCTCTCATTTTGTAACCAATGCTGTGCTTTATGCTTTAGCCGGACACCAGCTTTCCAAAAAGTAATTTTGACCTTTCTTCATTTAAAAAAACGACCGCTATTATTAAAAATAACCTCGTGCCCTTATCACCAGGGCACGAGGTTATTCTTTGTTCAGCGGCTTTTAAGAGCGTTCCGTTTTTTGCTTCTATTTATTATTGACCACGCAGCACAAATTGGACGGCTTTCTCTCCCTGAAGTATACAATCAGGAAGTCCGACGCCTTCAAAGGCTGCTCCACCTGCATACACGTTTGGAAACTTATCAGCAAGATGCTGTCTCACTCTCGCGAGCGACTGCTTATGACCAATTTCATACTGCGGCATAGACTGCCTCCATCTTGTGACGAGAAAATCGGAAGGCTCTGCCTGAATCTGCATAATCTTTTCCAAATCATGACGTACTGCATTCAGTATTTCCTCATCCGTTTTTTCGACAATATCTTCTCCGCCGGGCTTTCCTACATAACAGCGGATCAACGCTTTTCCCTCAGGAGCGGAGTGCTTCCATTTGCGGTGGGTCCACGTGCAGGCCGTTATCGTATAGTCCGTTTTTTTGGAGACAACAAACCCGGTCCCGTCAAATGCTTCCGGTACCTCCCCGGCTTCGAACGCCATCGATATCGTCGCTACTGTCGTCGATCTGATGCTTCCAAGTGTTTCCTCAACGACTGGATCCTGAAGCAGTTTTGATGTTATATGAGGCGGCGTCGCCAGAATAACATGGTCCACTTCTTCTGTAGATCCATCTTTAAAATACAGCATCATACCCCGATCCGTTTTTGAAAGGCGTTCTATTGTTGTATCTTTATGGACAGCCTCTTCTTTCAGATGATTTTCCATGGCTTCCACTAAAGAATACAGACCTCTTTCAAAGCTGAGAAACGCCCCCTTTTTCTTAGAGGACTCTTCATTTTTGTCAGGAGCCGGCGGTTTGAGACCGCGCATAAGACTCTGATGCTTCTGCTCGGCTTCAAAAAACTGGGGATAGGTTGCATGCAGACTTAGTTTATCTATATCTCCGGCATACACGCCTGACAACAGCGGATCGATTAAATAATCAACCGCTTCGCTGCCCAGACGGCGGCGGAAAAACCCTCCAAGAGACTGGTCCTCTTCCGGAGAGCTTTTCGGTATGACTAAATCAGCTAAGGCTCTTACTTTCCCTTTAAAGCTGAGAAGCGGTGTCTGCCAGAAAGGCATCCATTTCGTCGGAACGCCCATAACTGACCCTTTAGGTATCGGGTGCAGGCTGTCTTTTTTCAGAATATACGCCTGGCCGGCAAAGTTGGAAACCAGCTCTTTGTCAATGCCGACTTCTTTTGCAAGCCGGGAAGCACTTTCTTTTCTGGCGAGAAACGAATCAGGTCCTCTTTCCATGACAAAACCATGCCGGTACTCTGTCTGTATCTTTCCTCCGAGCCTGCCGCTGCTCTCATACAGTTTAAATTCCATGTCTAGATCATTTGCCATAATCGCTTTCTGCAGATAATAAGCAGCAGTAAGGCCGGTAATCCCGCCTCCAATAATAGCTGTTTTAGTCGTCATACCATTCACTTCTCTACGCTGGCATTCATTTTGCCTTCAATAACATTAGCCAGCGCATTTAGAAATTCAGGCTTTGCATTAGGCATCTCGGGACGATAATACGCAGCGCCTACTTCATCTGTCGCAGCTTTACACTCTACGTCGTTATCAAATAAAACTTCCAGATGATCCGTTACAAATCCTACCGGACAGTAAACAAACGCTTCAAATCCTTTATTTCGGGCCAGATCCTTTGTTAAATCCTGTACATCGGGACCAATCCATGGATCCGGCGTGTTGCCTTCACTCTGCCAGCCGATATCAAAATGCTTGATGCCCGCCTGCTCGGCTATCATTTCAGCGGTTTCCCGAAGCTGTTCCGGATAAGGATCGCCGTTGGCGAGAATTTTCTCCGGAAGGCTGTGTGCGGAAAAAATAACGCAGGTTTTATTTTCGTCTTCTACTTCTGCCAGCGTTTCTTTTACTTGATTGACCCAATAGTCAATGAAAAGCGGCTCTTTGTACCAGCTTTCTACGCTGTGTATAATGGGTCCGTTAATTTTTTCAGACGTTTCTTTTGCACGTCCGTTGTACGATTTGACACTGAATGTGGAAAAGTGAGGAGCCAGAACGATGCTGTATGCTTCTTCAATTCCATCTTCTTTCATCTGTTCTACAGCCTCTTCGATAAATGGATCAATGTGCTTGAGGCCTAGGTACATCACAAATTCCACATCATCATGACGACTGTTCAGAACAGCTGTCAGGCCATTTGCCTGATCATCGGTCAGCTTTGCCAGCGGAGAAATGCCCCCAATCGCTTTATAACGCGACACCAAGTCTTCCAAAGCTTCTTCAGAAGGCTTTCTCCCCCGGCGGATATGAGTGTAATAAGGCTCTACTTCTTCCAGGCTTCTCGGCGTTCCGTAAGCCATTACGAGGAGTCCAATTTTCTTTTTCATGTTAATTACTCTCCTTTGCCTGTCTAGTATAGTCATGAACAAACGCAGTCAGTCGTTTTAACACTTGAGGATCTACTTCTGGAAATACGCCGTGTCCCAGATTAAAAATATACGAATTATTTTTAATACCTTCATCAAGTATCGGCTTAACCTGTTCTTCAATTTTCTCCCATGGAGCCAAAAGCAGGGACGGATCAAGATTTCCCTGCAGCGCTTTATTTACGCCGGAACGTCTTGCTTCTCCAATACTTGTTCTCCAGTCGAGTCCCATTACATCAATAGGCAGGTCATTCCATTCCTGCATCAGATGCCCGGCACCTACACCGAACATAATAAATGGCACATCTTCTCTTTGCAGCTCTGTAAATATTCTGTTCATTACCGGTTTTACGAAAGTCCGGTAATCCGCTGCATTTAAAGCGCCGACCCACGAATCAAAAATCTGAATGGCTCCGGCTCCGGCTTCTATCTGTGCTTTTATATACACAACCGTCATATCAGCAAGCTTGTTCATGAGCAGATGCCATGCCTCCGGCTTTGCGTGCATAAATGCTTTGGTGTGGTGATAATTTTTGGATGGTCCTCCTTCGATCATGTAGCTCGCCAATGTGAATGGAGCACCGCTGAATCCGATTAATGGAACATTCAGCTGTTTTTCCAGCAGCGAAATCGTATCAAAAACATACGGCACATCCGCTTTCGGATGTAATTCGCCCAGCGCTTCAATATCGCGCATAGAGCGGATTGGATTGGAAATAACCGGACCAATACCGGATTTAATTTCCACGTCTACTCCCATAGCTGGAAGCGGCGTCATAATATCTTTATATAAAACAGCTGCATCATTATCATACTGGTCAACCGGAAGCTTCGTTACATACGCACATAATTCCGGCTGATGGGTAATTTCAAACAATGAATACTTTTCTTTGATTTTACGGTACTCCGGCTGAGACCTTCCCGCCTGTCTCATATACCAAACCGGCACATGATCTGTCGCCTCGCCTCTGCAAGCTTTTAAAAACCGGTCGTTGAATGGCATGTTCATCTCCTGCACCCCTTTTAACTGCACTGATATCATATCGGTGGCCTGTCTTATTCTGTGTGAATTCCATATCATTTTTACCATACTCTTGTCTGAATGTCATGTATAGTACTTATGGCAAAGAGTCATTAATTGTCCATAACGCTCTCTACTGGAAATAATTCCTCAAAAAAAGACCGGCACTAAAAAAGTGCCGGCTGTCTTCTTTAAGAGGCAGATCCCCAAATGGAACCAACTTCTACTTCCGTAATATTGGAAGGATCGCCTTCCTGGTTGGTCTGGGAATTGAATGGAACCACTTTATAATCTTTTAAAGAAAAGACATTCACTCCTTCTACCGTGTAAGAGCCTTCTCCCTGAATTTCAGCGATTTCCGTTTCTTCGTCTCCATCTATTTCATAGAGCTTATACTTAACCCGATCGTCTTCAGACGGCGTCCAGGTAAGCTGTACGTTAATTAGTCCGGATCCTTTGAAACTTAACGAAGAATCCAGGTCATCTACTTCCCCCATATCGATTGGGTCTGCCAGGTCCTGAACGCCTTCCGGCTTTTCGAATTCCTGCTGGGAGGCTGTCTGCTCCTCCGGAAGTCTGTTGATAATTTCTTTAAATAAAGTAACGGCATACGCACTGCCGCCATTCAGATAGTTCTCCTCTGTGGTCTGGTCATATCCATCCACAAAGCACCTGTCCACTCCGGCGTGTAGCCGGCAAACCATGCATCTCTTGCCGCGTCATCAACGGCTTCGAATGAGGTGGTTCCGGTCTTTCCGCCAAAGCGTAGGATGTGTCTCCGCCTGCCGCTCCGGTTCCTTCCATTACAGCCTGCTCCAGCATTCTTGTCATATACCAGGCGTTCTGCGGAGTCGTCACTTCGGCTTCGCTTATCTCACGCTCGGCAATCGTTTCTCCGCTGCGGTCTTCAATCTTTTCTATGAAATATGGTTCTACTTTCATGCCGTTATTGGAAAACGACGTATACGCTCTCGCCATTTCAAGAGTGGATGTTCCTTCGTCCATTCCCCCTAGAGCAACGCCGAGGCCTTCCTCTTCCACATGAATACCGGCTTTTTCCATCCAGCTGCTGCTGTAGCTTTCTCCGATTTGGTCATAAAGCCATACCGCAGACGTATTCGTAGACTCAATAACTGCCTCCGACATAGAGACTTCTCCTTTGTATTCATCATTATTATTAGAAGGTTCATATCCGTCGTAATCAATTTTTTCATCTACGAGCATGGAATAAGGCTGATAATCTCCGGTATCCAGTGCCGGTCCGTAAACCGCCAGCGGCTTCATTGCAGATCCAGGCTGCCGTTTTAATGTCGTCCGGTTCAAACCCTGACGGACGTATTCTCTTCCGCCCTGCACAGCGGTTACCCCTCCGGTATCACTGTCCATCATGAAAAAAGAGGCTTCACTTCTGGCTTCGGAAGACTCCGGAAAGTAACTGCTGTCCTGAAATAAATCATAGGAAGTCTGCTGCATATCGTTGTTCATAGGGACCGTTATCGTATAACCACCACGATATACTTCTTCTGCGCTTATACTATACGTATTCTCTGCTTCTGCTAACACCATATCAATATATGTGTAGTAAGCCGGATTATTTTCGGTACGGTGCAGTTCGGAAGGGACGGTTCTTCCCTCGGCCGCTACAGCTTCTTCTGCATTGATAAAGCCGTGTCTTTCCATCACAGAAAGGACTACATCACGACGGTCTTTTGAACCCTCCGGATTGTCGACCGGTGAATATGTTGTTGGTGCCTTTGGCATGCCGGCAAGCAGAGCTGCCTCATCAATAGTCAATTCAGACGCATCTTTATTGAAATACATCTCGGAAGCCGCTTGAATCCCGTATGCCCCATGACCAAAGTATATTTGATTCAAGTAGTATCCAAGAATTTCATCTTTGCTGAATTTCCGCTCCAGCCCCATGGCAATAAGTACTTCTTTTGTTTTTCTCATTAAAGATTTGTCATTTGTTAAAAAGGCGTTCTTGGCCAGCTGCTGTGTGAGCGTGCTTCCGCCTTCCACCGCTGCCCCCGCCTGTATGTCACGATACAGCGCACGTCCTATAGCTCTTGGGTCTATTCCCTGATGCTGGTAGAAACGCACATCTTCAATCGCCACAAACGCTTCCTTTACGTGATCAGGGAGCTCTTCAATATTAACTAAATCCCTGTTTTCTTCCTGCAGCTCTGCAATGAGCTCTCCATCTTCATCTTCGAGTACCGACGTTTCGTTCATGACGAGTTCTTTTTCATCAATAGCTGCCGCGCCGATAACGACAGAAGAAAGATAAATGCCAAAGCTTAATATGATAAATGCTGCACCGAGCGCCAGTACAACGAACCATTTCTTTTTTAACATGTTCGTGTTCCTTTCTTAACTGTCTTCCATATTTCTTTCTGGATTAAAAACCTTTACAATTGAGTGAAGCGGTTTATTTTAATCAGCAGAACCTGAAAGCCTGTATCCGCTTTTTCATCATTCTTTATACCAGTCGTTTCTTAAGGAGGAAAAGTTACATGAGCTATGCCTGCTTCGGCAAAAAGCCGTCCGATACTCTTATTACGAACGCGTCTGTAAAAATGATTCATTTGTCTGCTGAAACAGAAAATCATGCTGCAGCTGACGCGTGGTATGCCGAAGGCCTTGAGAACACTTTGAAGCCCGAAGCTACACACACGATTATCAATCAAATTGGTACACTTCCGGTCCATTCCTATGTTGTCTGCAACAACGTTCCCGTGCTCGCGGATAAGCAGCCTCAATTTGAGGAACGGTTTCTACAAAGAGCCGGAAAGGTGGAAAAAGAACCCGGCTTTGAAGCTATACGTATTTTAAAGCCAATTCATTCAGATGTAAATGTCATCATCACTTTCTGGCGCGATGCTTCTTTTTTTACAGATTGGCAGGAATCTTCCGCTTATAAAGAAGCGCATAAACATAGAAACACGAAACAAGGTTTATCAAAAAGTATCTTCTCCCGTCCTTCCTATGTCGAATACTACAATGGTATTGTCCATCCGGACGGCAGAAGCGATGATTAAATGAGGTGGCCGTATTGAGTGAAATAAGTATTTGGCTTGCTTTCGGAGCGGGCGTCATATTTTTTTGTCCCCCTGTATTTTCCCATTAATACCAGCTTATTTAGCCCAGCTTACCGGCACTGTTATTACAGACAGCAAGGTAGTGGCTTCACGAAGCATGATTCTTTCCAGAAGCATTGGATTTATTATGGGATTCACGATTATTTTTCTCTTATTAGGAGCATCCTCTACATTTCTCGGACAGCAGTTTTCCCGATGGGGAAACATGATTGAACAGCTCGGTGCCGTAGTTATTGTTCTATTCGGTCTGCAGATGGCGGGTATTATTTCCATCCGTGCCTGCTTTCTGAAGCGCCTACATAAAAAACCAACTCATTCGTCGAGCTTTCTCGGATCCATTTCGCTCGGGTTGATTTTTGCAGCAGGATGGTCCCCCTGCATCGGTCTTGTTCTCGGCTCTATTCTAGCTATGGCAAGCCAGTCGGAGACATTGTATTCCGGAATGGCCATGCTGTTATTTTATTCCGCCGGACTTGGCGTCCCTTTTATTATCGTAGCCCTGCTGTATTCCAGATCGCTGAACAAATTGAAACGCTGGAACAAATGGCTGCCACGCCTTCAACGATCGGGCGGATACATTATGATTGCTTTAGGAATTATGCTTTTCACCGGGCATTTCCAGATGATATCGAGCTACCTCGCCCGGTTTGTACCATTTGGCATTTAAATAAATAATCATTATTGATGGCTCGGCCATACACGGAAAGGAAGAATACAATGACGACAGAAACATCTTTATATGAGCTGCTTGACAGCCGCTATGAGGAAATGGTGGAAATAAGAAGACACCTTCACCAGCATCCAGAACTTTCTTTTGAAGAGGAAAATACGCCGGCTTATATTGCGGACTACCATGAAAAGCTCGGCCTTGAAGTTCAGACAAAAGTCGGGGGACGCGGCGTTGTATCGACATTAAAAGGAGGACGCCCAGGCCCTGTAGTAGCTCTTCGCGCCGACTTTGACGCTCTCCCTATTCATGAGCAGACCGGCCTTCCCTTCTCCTCTAAGGTGGACGGAGTAATGCACGCCTGCGGCCACGACGGCCACACGGCTACGCTTCTTGTTCTGGCTAAATGCTTAACAGAAATGAAAGAGGATATTGAAGGTACCGTTGTTTTTATACATCAGCATGCTGAAGAATTTGCTCCCGGCGGCGCAATCGAGATGATTAATGATGGCTGTCTTAAAGGAGTGGACGTTATCTTCGGCACCCACCTTTGGGCGACTACGCCATATGGCACGGTTCAGCACTGCACCGGACCGATGATGGCAGCAGCAGACCGGTTCGAAATTAAAATTCTCGGCCAGGGCGGGCATGGCGCGATGCCTCATTTAACAAAAGACGCCGTTCTTATCGGCTCCCAGCTCGTTACCCAGATCCAGCAGATTGTCAGCCGCTATGTAGATCCCCAGAAACCTGCGGTCGTATCCATTGGTTCTTTTGAAGCTTCTAATGCGTTCAATGTTATCGCAGACAGCGCTAAGCTGATCGGAACGGTGCGGACGTTTGACGCGGACGTAAGAGACCTGATTGAAAAAGAACTGGAAGTAATAACCAACGGCATTGTTTCCAGCTGGGGGCAGAGGCTGATTTTAATTATTACCGCGGCTACCCGCCTGTGGTAAACCATGAGAACGAAACAGCTTATTTAGCTGCCTGTGCCTCTGCTGTTCCGGGAGTGGAAAAAACAGAAGAAATGAAGCCGGAAATGGGTGGAGAGGATTTCGCCTACTACCTCGAAAATGTGAAGGGCAGCTTTTTCTTCACAGGCGCAGAAAATCCGGAATGGACAAAAACGTACCCCCATCATCATCCTAAATTTGATATTGATGAAAGAGCGATGCTGACGGCTGCCAAGGTTATGGCCAAGGCCGTTGTGGATTATCCAGGCCAGGTTTAAATAATCAAAAAAAGAGGCTCCTCCCACTAGGGAAGAGCCTCTTTTGATTATTCTGCGGTTACATAAAAATCCATCCCATACATAAAGTAAGGCAGCGCCAGTCTGATATATTCTTCCGGCGCAATGGAACTGCTTTGTTTCCAGTCGACGGAGGCACCGTAAATTCCCCAGCTCAGCATAAATGCGGCTATCCTTAACGATTCATCGCTGTCTGTCTGATGCTGTTTGAGCAGCGCCTGGTAAAATATAGCTTCCAGCTTTTTTTTAATAATTGCCTCAATCGTAACCGAAAAAGCCTGAAAGCTTCTTCTGCACTGCGAGGATAAGGATAGATGAAACGTTGTAATCGATAAAAAGATACTCACAATAGTATCTTCCGTAAGCTTTTCATGCTGGGCAATTTCATTGCTTACATTCATCATGAGATCTTCCGTTAATGACTTCTCCAGCAGGTCATATTTATCTGTAAAATGAGAATAAAACGTAGCCCGGTTTACCGTCGCTTCTGCTGTAATATCCTTAATCGTGATGTCTTTTACATCTTTTTTCATCGCCAGTTCAATAAAAGAATCCATAATTAATTTTCTTGTCCGTTTAATGCGCGGGTCTATTTTCGTTTCGTTCATCGTCATATGCGTGCTCATCCTCTCTACTTATTAGACATTTCGTCCATATGTTGTTTAAACAATAAAAGCAGGAACTATTGGTTGATTAACATATTAAAAGTCTATATAGTGTGATTATACAACAAGTGTTGGATAAACGAACCTTGTTTTTAAAACTTTACAATAAACGGAGGAATTATTTCATGAATGTATTAGTAGTAAAAGCAAATAACCGTCCTGATGGAATCTCTACAAAGATGTACGAAACTTTTCTGGAGAACGTCAGGATCAAGAAAATTTAAATGTAAACACATTGATGTGTTTGAAGAAGATATGCCTTACTTGGCCAGGATCTATTCAATGCATTTGGCAAGATCCAAAACGACGGAGAGCTTTCCGATGTAGAACAGCGCATCGTTAATGCCAAGCAGAAAGCTAAAGACGCGCTTGCAGCAGCAGACGTTCTTGTTTTGCTTCCCACTTGGAACCTACTATTCCAGCTAAGCTTCAGACATTTATTGACTATATTGCAGAAGCAGGATTCACGTTCAAGTATGACCAGAACGGAAACCTTGAGCAGTTGATGTCCGAGAAGAAGTTATTCTTCTGAACGCCCGCGGTGGTGTATATTCCCTTCCGGAAGCAGCTCCAATGGACATGTCCGTCACTTACATGCGCAACCTGTTCGGCGGACTGTACGGCATGGATATTATTAACGAAATCATTATTGAAGGCCACAATGCAATGCCTGAGAAATCTGAAGAAATTGTTCAGGACGGTCTTGCTGAAGTAAAAGCTGCTGCCGAAAACCTTTCTTACCAAAACGCATAATTTTATCTATACAAAAAACCATTTTCAGGCCGGGCTACCGCCCGCTTGAAAATGGTTTTTTTGCGCTAGGAAAGCTCCAGCCTGTTTTTCGGCTTCTGCCGGGAAAGATAATAGCTAAGCAGCAGTCCTGCTCCCAGAATAAACAGGGAAAATAGCATATACGTGCCAAGAAGAAGATATGCCCCTGCAAAAAGAACAGACTGCAGCATTAAAAGGCGAAGCACTAAAAACTGAAACGAATATTCTTTTTCGGATAATGCCAGCGGATAAAGATCCGGCCAGATATTCGTGTCAAAATGATACCATAAGGTTCGAAGCTGCACGCCGGTTAAATAAACAAACAGCACGCTTACGAGAACTCTCAGCCATTCAAACGGAAAGGCATACATCACGAGACATCCTACGAGCAGCAGCCTGGCATACATGCCCAAGTACTCACCTGATCGTACAAACGCTTTAACATACATATACCTGTAGGCTTTGTCTTTTTGAAAAGGCATCCGCTCGGCCAGTCCGGACAGCCACCTTCTTCTTTTCACCGGCGATTTAATAAACGGTACATCCGCAAACGACTGAATAAAACGGTAAAAAGAAGACAAACGGCGCTGTTCCATTAAAAAGACTGCTTCCCACTTCAGTGCGTATTTTTTGGCAAGTCTTCCATGCCAAAAAGCGTATACGCCCGCCATGACAGCAAGCAGAATGACGGCCATAAGCCAGGACGCGTCAGCGAATACAATGTATAAAAGAGAAGCCGTCAGTATAACTCTTCCTGCAAGAAGGCCGAATCTCACCCGGTGATCCTGAAGCCTCCACTCTGCCCAGGCTGATGCAATATTCCAGCCTTTTACCGCCAGGATAATGACAAGGACAAGCAGAAAGGAATTGGATTCTTCAAACAGCCGATTTTGATAAAGCGGTCCAAGTATAAAATACAGCAGCACAATAAACAACGATTGAAGCGTGTACGAATACACCACGCTTTTTCTAAAATATGAACGCATCTGATTTTCCACCGGTAATAAAAAGACCATATCCGCCTCTTTCAAAAAGGTCCGGATCGGATTTCTCGTTAAAAAATAGGTGAATAAAAGTGTGAACAGCTCAAGTACAGGTACATATGCCGGCAGCCATTCCAGAAATGCCGGATACATAAATCCTCCCACCAGAAACAGGGCATAGATACTGAACATAAACCCGCTGTTGGCCACCAGTCTTAAATAGCGCATAGCTGTACCCGCAAATTCACCGGCACGTTCTTCCCAGAGCCGATCCAGCGTCCCCATGTTAGATCGCTCCTTTTGCAACTTCGATGTATAGATCATCCAGCAGTGCTCCAGGCATTCCTGCCTGCTCCTGAAGTTCCTCCATCGTTCCCTGCAGCTTGATACGACCTTCATGCAGAACGATAAACCGATCACAATACCGCTCTGCAGTCGCCAGAATATGTGTAGACATTAGTATTCCGGCACCTTCATTTTTCATTTTCACCATCATATCAAGAAGCGCTTTAATGGCCAGCGGATCCAGGCCGATAAATGGTTCATCTACAATGTAGAGTTCAGGTTCAATTAGAAACGCACACATAATCATTACTTTCTGGCGCATTCCTTTGGAAAAGTGACTTGGAAACCAATTTTTCATTTTTGTCATCCGGTATTCTTCCATGAGACGCTCTGCCCGCTCTTCGAATACCTTTTCCTCTATTCCATAGGCCATCGCTGTTAATCGCATGTGCTCCCAAAGCGTTAACTCATCGTATAAAATAGGCGTTTCCGGGATATAGGTGAAGTGCCTGCGGTATTCTTCAGGTCCCTCCATCAGCCGCTTACCGTGGATACTTACCGTTCCTTCTATCGCTTCCATTAACCCAAGCACGTGTTTAATCGTGGTACTTTTCCCGGCTCCGTTCAAGCCGATTAAGCCGACAATTTCATTTTGCTTCACGGTGAAATTCAATCCGTGCAGGACTGGTTTATGAACGTTGTATCCTCCGCTCATGTTTTGTACATTCAGCAAGTCCGCCATTATAAAAGCTCCTTTTATGTAAAAATTGAAGTAGTGTGATTACGACTGCTTGAAAATTATATCATAATTTCCTATTTTTCTGACTGCGGCCTGAATCCTTTCTATAAGAAAAAGATCAGGAAAGCACTGATAGAAATAATACACCCCTTTCTCGGAAAAACAAAAGGAACCACTCTTTAACAAGAGACAGGTTCCTTCGTTTTTAACCTTCATATCTTTTCTTTAGGCCAGCTGCGGAATTCACTGACTCTGCGTGTGTCATGAAACTCTTTAAAATGCCTTACCATTTCTTCGTAGGAAATACCGCTGTTAACAAATGCTTTTCCATAATCATAAGAGCTTTCCGGCGGGAGGGCTTCCACACGGTATCCTTCCCCTAGATCAAGTGCCTGAACAATTTCGATGTCTAAATCGGAATGAACATATCCCAAAGACACAAATTCCAGTTCTTGTTGAGTAATATCAGCCAGCGTTTCTTCCACTGCTGCCAGGTTGGATCGATGACTTCCCCTTTAGCTGT
>NZ_JALBWT010000018.1:0-96479 GCF_023845525.1 Sinobaca sp. H24 | reverse complement strand
AGCAAAAAACTTTTCATAGAAAAGGCAGCGGATCCGAGCGCGCAGAATTAGTCGTCCGGTCGGTAAATGTTAAAGCAATGGAATCCTGAAAATAGGGCAGAAGCCGCTGCTTAAATACCCGCTGGATCGGATTGCGAAGCCATGGTTCGAGACGGGCGAGGCGGTTTCCGATAATGATCTGTTCCGGGTTGAACGTATTAACAATATTAGTCAGGCCGATGCCTATATATTCTCCAATTTGATCAAATGCATTAATGACGAGCGGGTTGCCTTCTTCTGCCTGCTTAATAAAGAAAGCTCAGGTTCACATTCTCTTCATTCGGAAAAAGAGGAGCCGTTTTTTCCAGCAGGGCAAGCTCGGAGCTGTAAAGTTCCCAGCAGCCTTTGTTGCCGCAACGGCATTTTCTGCCGTTTGACTCGATCGAGAAGTGGCCGATTTCGCCGGAGATGCCGCTTGTTCCTTTATACAGTTTATCTTCAATGATAATACCGGAGCCAATTCCGATACCAAGGCTGACATAAATCAGGTTGGAGGAGGAACGGCCTGCCCCGTAAATTTTTTCGCCGTGGGCACCGGCCTTGGCTTCATTTTCTATCGTAATAGGAACGTTGAAATATTTTTCCATATACTGCTTTAAATGAACGTTGTGCCAATCGAGATTTGGCGCAAATAAAATCAAGCCGTCGTTATTGATCATGCCGGGAACACCGATGCCGATGCCGACAATGCCGTAACGGCAGGCGGGGGTTTTATCTATCAGCCGCTGGGTTAAGTCCTTCAGCTGGGCAAAGACGATTTCTTCATCTGTATCTGTAATAACTACTTCATCCTGCTCAATCACATTGCCTTTTAAATCCGTAAGGATACCAAACGCATAGTTGACACCAAGGTCGATGCCGATCGTATATCCGGCATTCTGGTTGAAGAAAAGCATCATCGGCTTACGCCCGCGCTTGAAAGGCCGGCTCCGATTTCATCAACAAGACGTTCTTCAATAAGCTCGCTTACGAGACTTGAAACGGGTAGCTTTGTTTAATCCCGTTACCTTCGAAATCTGTGCCCGTGAAATAGGACTCTGGGTTTGAATATTATTTAATACAATTGATTTATTTATTTTTTTACCAGTCCCTGATCTCCTGTTTTCATAGTCATTCCTCCGTCATTAGTTTGTGCATTAAACATTACACTGCATACTTAAGTAAATATATCTTTATTATTTCATAACATGATCGAATAATAAACGAAAATATGTTGACAATAAGATTTAAATAAATATACTTAATTTAATAGTAAAACAAAGTTTTTGATTTTGACTATGCAAAACTTGTTTTGCCTTTTAAAAGATTTTATATGTAAGCGCAAACATAATATACGACAAAAGGTGGTTATTTATAGTTATTTCCATAATGTAGACAAAATCAATACGAGGGAAGCGCAGCCGAATGAGAGGCTTTCAAACATTACAATCCGGACGAAATGTTCAATGGGAAAAGCATGAAGAGAGAGTGGCTGAAATTCTCCGTTGCCTACTGGCACACGTTTACGATGGACGGATCGGATCCATTCGGAATGAACAATGCAGCGTCCGTGGGATCAGTACAATGGTATGGATGGCTAAAGCCAGAGTAGAAGCCAACTTTGAATTTATTGATAAACTTGGATTTGACTACTTTGCTTTTCATGATGTGGATATTGCCCCGGAAGGAAAACCTAAAAGAATATGGCGCTAACCTGGACGAAATTGTCGGCCGCATTCAGCCATTGATGAAAGCCCAGAATGTTTCCGTATTGTGGAACACATCCAACATGTTTCATCATCCGCGCTTTATGTTTGGTGCAGCTACATCCAACAAGCAGACGTGTTCGCCCATGCAGCAGCAAAGGTGAAAAGCAGCTCGAAATCGCTAAAGAGCTGGGATCGGAAAACTACGTGTTCTGGGGCGGAAGAGAAGGGTATGACTCTCTCCTTTATACAGACACGAAGCTTGAGCTTGATAACCTGGCACGTTTCTATCATATGGCAGTTGATTATGCGAAAGAAATTGGCTACGAAGGCCAGTTCCTTATTGAGCCAAAACCAAAAGAGCCGACAAAGCATCAGTATGATTTCGACACGGCTACTACTTATGCATTTCTTCAGAACTACAATCTGGAAAATCATTTCAAAGTAAATATTGAAGCCAACCATGCCACTCTTGCTGGTCATACATTTGAACATGAGCTCCGCTATGCAAGAGAGCACGGCATTCTCGGATCTGTTGATGCCAATCAGGGCGACATGCTGCTCGGCTGGGATACAGATGAGTTTCCGACTGACATTTATAACGCTGCGCTTGCGATGTACGAAATTCTTAAGAATGGTGGACTTGGAAAAGCGGATTGAACTTTGACGCGAAATTACGCCGTCCGTCCTTTGAGCCAATTGACCTTTTCCACGGCCATATCGTTGGTATGGATACATTTGCGATTGGATTTAGAGTAGCAAGCCGCATGATTGAAGACCGCGTATTCGAAAATATTCTTGAAAAACGTTACGAAAGCTATCAATCCGGTATCGGTGAAGCGATCCTCAACAACAAAACCTCGTTCCGTGAGCTCGAAGCCTACGCGATGGAAAACACGATCAAGCACGAATCGGGCCGCCAGGAAATGATTAAAGGCATTATGAATCAGTACATCCTCGAAGCAGGAGCTTTTGCAAAAGTATAAAAAATAAAGAAGAAGCTGTTGCATAAAACAGCTTCTTTTTCTTAAAAGGAGAGCAGATCCCATTGGAATACGTTATTGGATTAGACCTTGGCACGAGCAGCATTAAAGGAATACTAGTAGACCGGGAGGGGACGATTGCCGCCGAAGAGTCGGAAAGCTACCCGATTTATCATGAACAGGACGGCCACAGCGAGCAGGATCCGGAAGACTGGGTCCGCCAGACAAAAAGCGTATTGAAAAAGCTTATTCAAAATAACAGCCTTGCGGGCAGCGATATTAAAGGCATCAGCTTTTCCGGACAGATGCACGGCCTTGTGCTGCTGGACGGAGACAATCACCCATTACGCCGCGCGATTCTCTGGAATGATACGAGAACAAGCCGCGAGGTCAAAGAAATAGAAGAAGCAGCCGGGCAGGAAACGCTCTGGAACATTACGAAAAACAGTCCTCTGGAAGGATTCACGCTTCCTAAAATTCTGTGGGTGAAAAAGCATGAACCGGACGTATTTTCCCGGGCTGAGCTGTTTCTGCTGCCAAAAGACTATGTGCGCTACCGGTTAACCGGAAAGCTTGGCATGGATTTATCCGATGCAGCAGGCACCTTGTTAATGGACTTGAATACAAATGAATGGAGCACCTCTCTTTTAGATACATTTGAGCTTCCATCTTACATGTGCCCGCCATTGTTTCCCGCCACCGAGAACTGCGGAGGTATGCTGGAAGATGTGGCAGCGGAAACCGGCTGTTCGTCTTCTGTAATGATCTTTGCCGGCGGAGCAGATAATGCCTGCGGTGCCGTAGGCGCAGGAATTCTGGAAAAAGGAAAAACGATGTGCAGCATCGGCACGTCCGGCGTCCTGCTTTCATACGCCGGCGAGGAAAAGACACATTTCAACGGAAAGCTTCATTTCTTTAATCATGCTCCGGCCGATACATATTATGCGATGGGGGTAACACTTGCCGCAGGTTACAGCCTGCAGTGGTTTAAAGAAAGCTTCCTAAAAGAGGACAATTTTTCTGAAATGGTCCAGGCGACAGAAGAGGTGCCGGCAGGAGCGCGTGGACTTTTGTTTACGCCGTACATTGCTGGAGAGAGAACGCCGCATAATGATGCGCTTGCCCGCGGATCGTTTGTAGGCATGGATTCTTCGCATAAGAAATCAGAGTTTGTGAAAGCAATTATTGAAGGAATTACTTTTTCCTTGAAAGAATCGTTGAATATCATCGAGCAGAATGGCATGAAGGTTGATACGATTGTGTCTATCGGGGGCGGCGCGAAGTCGCGTGCCTGGCTGCAGATGCAGGCCGATATTTTCGGAAAAGAAGTCGTGAGCCTCCGCAACGAGCAGGGACCTGCCATGGGCGCTGCGATTATTGCCGCCGCCGGATGCGGATGGTACGCTTCTCTTCAAGAAGCCGCCGCCGTATTCGTGCAAAACGATGTATCGGTAACTCCTGATCCGGAAAGAATGAAACGCTACGAGCAGATTTTTCCTTTGTACCAAAAGGTCTACACCCAGACAAAAGAAATCACAAAAGAACTGGCAGCATTTCGTTAAAAGAATACACATAGTGAAAGGTGGATATTCATGGCTGTTATTCAAAATCCCATTTTAAAAGGATTCAATCCGGATCCGAGCATATGCCGGAACGGGGAGGATTATTATATAGCGGTATCAACATTTGAGTGGTTTCCGGGAGTAGGTATTTATCATTCCAGGGATTTAAAAAACTGGCGTCTTGCCGCGCGTCCTTTAAACCGCCAGAGTCAGCTGAACATGATGGGGAATCCCGACTCCGGCGGCGTTTGGGCCCCGGCGCTTTCTTACAGTGACGGAAAGTTCTGGCTTATTTTTACCGATGTGAAAGTTACGGAAGGAAGCTGGAAAGACTGCCATAACTATTTGGTAACGTGCGATACGATCGACGGCGAGTGGTCGGAGCCGATTTATTTAAACAGCTCAGGCTTTGACCCATCGCTGTATCACGAAGAAGACGGCCGCAAATATCTGGTGAATATGGTGTGGGACAACCGCGTCTATAAGCACGACTTCTACGGCATTGCTCTTCAGGAATACAGCGTAGAAAAACAGAAACTGATCGGCAAGCCGTCTATTATATTCAAAGGCACCGATGTGAAGCTGACGGAAGCGCCTCATCTGTATAAAGAAAACGGGTATTATTACCTGCTAACCGCAGAGGGCGGCACGAAATACGATCACCAGGCGACCATTGCGCGTTCCACGTCGCTTGAAGGACCTTACGAGGTTCATCCGGATAATCCATTAATTACAGCGATGCCATATCCGAGAAACCCGCTGCAGAAAGCAGGGCATGCGTCGCTCGTGCATACGCATACAGATGAATGGTTCCTCGTCCATTTAACGGGACGTCCGCTTCCGAAAACAGAAGAATCACTGCTTGATCCAAGAGGGTACTGCCCGCTCGGGAGAGAAACGGCCATCCAGCGCCTGGAATGGAAAGAGGACTGGCCCTATGTAGTTGGCGGCAATCAGCCGTCGCTTGAAATTGAAGGACCGGATATGCCGGAGCATCCGTGGGAAAAGGATTTTCCTGAAAAGGATGATTTCGATGACACTACGTTGAACCATCATTTTCAATCGCTCCGCATTCCGCTCGGAGAAAAGGTTCTATCATTAACCGACAATCCCGGCCATCTGCGGCTGTATGGAAAAGAATCATTAACCTCCCAATTTACGCAGGCTTATGCCGCCAGACGCTGGCAGAGTTTTACGTTTACAGCGGAAACAAAGGTGTCCTTTCAGCCTGACTCGTTCCAGCAGGGAGCGGGGCTGGTGAACTATTATAATACGAAAAATTGGACCGGCCTTCATGTAACGTGGGATGAAGACAAAGGACGCATTCTTGATATTATTACGTGCGACAACTTCACGTTTGACCAGCCGCTCCGACATCAGCAGGTACCAGTGCCGGATGATGTGAAAGATGTGTATATGAAAGTAGACGTTCGTACAGAAGTGTATCGCTATTCCTACTCTTTTGACGGCAGCAGCTGGACGGAAATCCCAATTGATTTCAAGAGCCATAAGCTATCCGATGACTACGTGAACTCCGGCGGCTTTTTCACCGGCGCCTTTGTCGGTATGCAGTGCCAGGATACAACCGGACAGAACCTGCCGGCTGATTTTGATTATTTTATTTATAAAGAGCATTAGAAAAAAGCAGACTCTTCCATGGAGTCTGCTTTTTTGATAACAAATATAAGTTATTTTTCTTCTTTCATTTCATGACGGTTTAATAAAAGGTACGTACCGGCTACAAAAACAGCGCCGCCGATCATATTACCGATCGTAACGGGAATTAAATTATATATAATATCTCCAAAACTTAAGATAGAATAAGAGTCATGCAGCCAGGCCATGCCGAGGATCGACATATTGGCGATGCTGTGTTCAAATCCGGATGCGACAAAGGCAAGAATAACACCCAGTACCATAATAATTTTAGCAGCATCGCTTTCGGTACGAAGCGTCAGCCAGATAGCCAGGCAGACGATCCAGTTGCAGAGAATGCCTTGAAAGAACAGCTGATGCCACGGGAGCGTTATTTTCTCGGCTGCTAAGGCAAACATGTAATGATCAGCCGGAATATGCTGAAAAATGCCGGCCCCGAGGACGAGCAGGCTGATCAGAAAGGCGCCGGCTGCATTGCCGATATAGCTTGCACCCCAGACGCCTAGTGTCTGCTTCCATGACGTGAACCCGGAAAAAGTTGAGCTGGTCATAATCATATTATTGCCGGTAAAAAGGTCGGAGCCGCCGATTAAAATGATAATCAGGGCAATACCGAACGTGGATCCAACAACCAGATCCACTATGGGGGACTGGGCGTCATAAAGCGGTGCACCGAGCGAAAACATAATCAGTGCACCAATGCCGACATAGCTTCCTGCGATAATCGCAGACAAAAGGAACAGCAGGGGCGAGCGTTTCAGCATCTTACTTTTGGAAGCGCCCTGCTCGTTTAATGTGTGAATGGTTTCTTTATACATTGTTCTTGTCTCCAGTTACATAGTAAGTTCATATTTCATTAGCTTATTAAATATAGACTAAATGAAACAGAATAACAAAATAAAACGTTTCATAAACAATCAGAATGAGACATAGAAAGGAAAGCGTAAATATGAAAAAAATCGCCATTATTGGCAGCAGTGGAGGAAATCTATACAGTTTAGGCGGAAAGAAGCCGGAAAAGCTGTTAGAGGAAATTATCACACAAAGCAGCAGCGCAGACATACAGGTAGGAGCCATTCAATTTATTGCAGCAGAGGAATCGATGGATTCGGCTAAAGATAATGTTCGTGCCCGTATTTTTTCGCAGGGGTCCCAAGAACAACCCGAGGTCAGCTTTGAAGGCAGTCTGGAAGAGGTGAACCAGGAGGCAGCGGAATTCGACAAATACATAGCAGAGCAGATACATGACGGACGCATCGACGGATTGATCGTAATGAGCTCCGACCCGGATGGGGTGAACCGGTTAACGATAGAAGCCGCAGCGGATAAACAGATTCCCATTGTCGGTACCGGCGGCACGTCCATGGCTATGATCGGCAGCAAAGGTGCCATGGTTATTTCCCAGTCGGGTACAACGGGAACGACAAGCCGAACTAGAGCTGTTTCCTTTACCGCCTCATTGGCCAAATATTGGAATATGGCCTACCAGCCCGTGATTGGAAGCCAATCACAGATTGAATCGGGCAGTCCGACTAATGTATTCAAAAATATCAGCCTGCGGGGGATTATGGTATCGGCGCTTCCCGGATTTATTGCCATGGCTATCGTGCTTGCGTTGAGCCGGATTCCTATTTTCAGCGGATTAGGAGAGGTATTTGATATTATGATCCAGGCGCTGCCGGTCGTTCTGGCAGCAATTGCCGCCAAACAGGTGTCTGACCTGGATGAAGTATCGATTGCCGCCGGTGTCATAGCTGGAGTCTTATCTGTGGAAGGCGGTATTATTGGAGGTATTATCGGCGGGATTCTGGCGGGGATATTCGTTCACTACTTGTTTAGAAAATGCGTTCAGTGGCGGTTTCCTATGACGACCGTTAATATCGTAGCAGGAGGGCTTTCCGGCCTGGCAGCAGGACTTATTGTTTATTATCTGCTTGCTCCAATCGCCCTTCAGACAGGAAATGGGATTAAGACCGTGATCGAATCTGCGATCGCCTTTAATCCTATTATGGCAGGCGCCCTTGCCGGACTGCTGATCTGGCCGGCGATTCTCGGCGGCGTCTACCATGCGGCGATTCTTCCAATTGTGCTTCTTGAAATGGAAACCGCAGGGAACAGTTTTTTAGGAGCTATTGATATGGTTGGACTGGTGATGGTGTCAGCCGGCATTACCCTTGCCAATGTGATTTCTCCAAGAGATAAAGGAGAAGCGGCTGCAGCAGCGCCGGGCTTTTTAATAAATATGGGTTTTGGTACTTTTGTAGAAGCTGCGTATCCGTTCATGTTTTCCAACAAGTTTGTCTTTGCCGGGGCCATACTGTCAGCCGGAGCAGGTGGAGCTCTTGTCGGTTTATTTAATGTCAGGGGCACGGCTTATGTTCCGACATTTGCAGCACCGCTTCTGACCAATAATGCCGCAGGTTTTATTATTGCCATGGCTGTCGCTTTTATTTTAGCATTCGTTATTACGATATCTGCTAATCGAGTGTCCAGCTCAAAAAAAGCTGGATAATTAATAGTCAAACAGGGTTTGGGCAGCTGTGCCTGAGCTCTTTTTTACAGGAAATGTTAATTCACTTAAATAGATTAACTCTAATTATTCTGAAATAGTTATTTTTTATTAGTAAATATACATAAACTTTACATAATACCTTCCAAAAGCCATAATATAAATATATAATAATGGGTATTAAGACTTATTTGAAGGGGGGCTTCCATTGAAAACCATTGCAGTAAGGCACTTAAAAGAAAAAGACGTAATAGCGGAAGATATATATAAAGGACCTTCTCTTATTATTAGAAAAGGGAATATCGTAACGGCGGCTTTAATTCAGAAATTAAAGCAGTGGGAGATCGACTCTCTTCCTATTGAAAATGGTGTGGAAGAAAAGAGAGAAGAAAGAAACATTGATCTAAAAAAGTTATCGGAAAACAAAAAACAGACTCTTCTGACTTTTCTGCAGGATATGCTTCAATTAGGAAATGAGTACCGGTTTGGCTATGCGGTGAATGACGTGGATTCCTACTTATGGATCCAAAAGCTGTTTGTGGAAATCACAGGGGAAAAAACCACCTATGGACTGCTGCAGCAGTTGAAGTCCTGGGATCTGAATACGTATCACCATTCATTGGATGTATTTATTCTCGGCTCGTTGTTTGCAAAGAAGATGGGATTGGAGGGTGTGACGGAATTCTCGAAAGCCTGCCTGCTTCACGATATTGGCAAACTGCGGGTGGAAAAAAAAGTATTAACAAAAACCACCGCGCTAACTTCAAGAGAGATGCTGCAAATGCGGGCCCATACAGGAGAGGGCTATCATCTTTTAAAACAGAAGGGATACGGTACCTGTGTCACAGATGTATTGAAATATCATCATCAGCCGCTTAGTGCTCTTGGAAGAGAAGATGAAGAGCAGAAAAAAAGCCGGAAGAAAGAACATGATATTCTGCGCCTGGTTGACGTATACTCCGCGCTCACACTGGAAAGACCGTACAGAGAGTCTTTAAGCCCTCCCAAAGCGCTGAAAATAATTGTACGGGAGCACGCGGATGTAAATATCGATTATATGAAAGCTTTCTGCGAAATGCTGGAAATTGTCCCTTTACATGCTGTAGTAAAGCTTTCGAATAATACCATCGCTGAAGTAGTGGAAGTAGATGATAAACTGCCTACATACCCTATCATGAAAGAAAAAGATAAGCTTCACGCTTTTTATATGCCATTAGACCGATCAGTTGTTATCAGTAAAGTGCTTCGGTTTAAGGAATGAAATGAAAAAGGAGGGAGACAAAAATGATTCAGGAAGATATAAAATATTATACCCAAATTCATGCGTTCTTAGAAAAAATTGTTGAAATGATGGCTTTGAACTTTCCGGATCACACCATTTTCTTTGCTACGCACGACAAACAAACAAATGTCATACGAAAAGTATTGGATCAGAAAAAATTATGTATACCGGAAGGAAAGGAAGACCCATTTTATGAAAGTTTCTGTCATTTAGCAGTAGAAGCCCCTGAAAAATATATTGTCATTCCCGACTTAACAAAGCACAGCTTTACAAAAGAACATTATTTTACAAAGCAGGTTGGAAGCGGCAGTTTTATGGGAGCTGCAGTTGTGTTGGAAGAAAAGGAAGTATTAGGAACACTTTGTTTAATCAGTGATAACACGGGTGTGTTTTCAGAAGAAAAAATAACGCTGCTGAAAGGATATGCTTACATTATCGCAAAAGCAGTGGAAGTAGAACAGAGTCAAATGCGCGACAGCCTGACCGGTCTCTACTTACCTTCTGCATTAGCTGCCATCTTTCAAAAGAAGCAGGAAAGCTATGCTTCATGGAGCCTTTTGTACATCAATTTATGCGACACACGCATATTCAACGAGCGCTATGGATATGAAACCGGGGATCTGCTGCTTCAAAAAATAGCGAAGATGCTGTATGAAACATTTCCACCCGGTACTATGTTCGCCAGGGCATCACAGGATAAATTTGTCGTACTTCTTCCTTTTACAGAAAATGAAAATCCCAGAAGCGCAACAGAACTTTATGTAGAGAAACTGTTACAGCACTTAAACGATGCTCCTTGTTTAGTAAATGGAGAAACGTCCTATATTCGAATGGTTATCGGGGCTGCACTATATGGAGAAACGCTCAATAACTTTAATATGATGTGGGATAAAGCGGAGCAGCGGGCGATAAGAGGTAATTTAAAAGGAATAGAAGGCCTTATTTTCACAGATAACGATGATCAGGAAAAAATGGAAATTCAGGAATTTACTATCCGTAATGCCATGCAGGAGGCAGGTTTCTATGACCAGCTTGCCCTAGCCTATCAGCCGCAGATTGATATGCAAAGAGAAACGATTGCAGGGGTCGAGGCATTAATACGTTGGCACCATCCGGTGCATGGATTTTTCCCGCCGAATATTTGGATTCCGCTTGCCGAACAGTCTGAAGTAATTCATTCTATCGGGCTTTGGGTGCTGGAGAGAGCATGCATGGAAATGAAAACTGTAAACGAGGATTTAAAGCTTTCCATTAATGTATCTCCCACGCAGCTGTATGATCCAGCTTTTCCTGAAAATGTCAGGCGGATTATTAACGAAGTGAAGTATCCACCTTCTTATCTGACATTCGAAATTACAGAAAATATCTTCATGGAAAAAACCCAGTTATTTTAAAGAACCTGCTGGAGCTTAAAGAAATCGGTGTTAAACTGGCGGTGGATGATTTCGGAGTGGGCTACGCTTCTTTTCATTTGCTGCACCGCTTTCCCATTGACATCTTGAAAATCGACAGACAGCTCAGTGCAAATTTAGAATCAATTTCCAATAAAAAGATTGTGGAAGCCATTATTGAACTGGCGTACTCGCTTGATATGCAGTGTATTGTAGAAGGAATTGAAACAAAGGAACAGCATCGCTACTACCAAACGCACCGGGTTGATTGGGGCCAGGGGTATTATTATTATAAGCCGATGCCGGTGGACGATCTTACAAAGCTGTTTACTTATAATTAAAGCCGTGTAGTAGTTGGAAAAGCGGGTTCCTAAAGAAGGGAACCGGCTTATTGCTTGCGTTTATTAATTACGTAATCAGCGAATAGTTCTCCTGTAACTAAACTGAACACATATAACAAAAGAATTGATATATATAAAAGTACAAACAAATAGCCGTTAAACCCAGTAAAAAGTACAGTAGAATTAGACATAATTAGATATAAACTATAGCTTAAAATAATAATAGCGGCTCCTGATACTACACGCGTTACTGTGGTGGAGTCTACTTGTTCTTTTTTATTTTTTGATTTAATTTTATTCATAGATAGTGTCACTCCTGCAATCTTGGATTATTGCGAAAGTATAAATGTTCTTTCGCTTAAGTATCTGTATTAAAATTGCTTGAATAGAGTACTAAAAGTCGATAATTACTTCTCTTTTTTTACATGAATGACATTTTTCAGTTCATTGAGCACACTCCGATTAGACATCGCAACATCTGAGTGATAAGCGGCCCTGCACAATAAGTGACCGGCAACGGGTGCGGTAAGGAAAACGAAAAGAATACCGAGTAAAAGGCGGATACTGATAAATTGTTCCGTTCCTGCAAAGAATATAAACGTGCCCATAAGTGTACAAAGCACACCAAGAGTGGCACTTTTAGTTCCGGCATGAGAACGGGTATAGATGTCCGGAAGCCTGAGTATACCGATGGCGCTTAATAGGGCCAAGGAAGTTCCAAGAAGCAGAAACAGTGCTGTAATGATTTCAATTATCACGTTTAGATTCAATGATAATTCCCCTTTCAATATATTTAGAGAAGGCTACCGTTCCAATAAAAGCAATAATTCCCATTAACAAAATTACTTCAAGGTAAGCACTTGTTCGAAAGGTTACGGAAATCACGGCAACCATGGCAATTAAATTAATACCGATAGCATCTAAGGCAATAACCCGATCGGGCATTGAAGGACCTTTCATTACCCTGTAAAGACCGACCAGAATAGAAACAGACAATAGAATAAGACTTATGATCATAGCAAGTTGAAACATTAGCGCGTTACCTCCATGATTGCCCGTTCAAAGGAATTTTTAGTAGCAATAACTTGATTCTGGGATTCGGGGATGTCCATGGCGTGAATGTATAAAACATTTCCTTTAGCGGAAACCTCCATCACAACAGAACCAGGGTCAGCATTAAAAGCATCGCTAAAAAAGTGATTTCCCAATCGCTGGATAACTGTGTTTCAATTTTGAAAATTCCCGGTGTAATGTTGAGACGGGGACGCAGGATCTGTCGTATGACAAGAACACTGGAAGAGATTAATTCCCGGGTAAATATAAACAATAATTTGGTAATGCTCCATACCTTCCATAAGTAGAATTCTTTAGGGAAGAATCGACGAAAAGCAAAAATGAGCGCAAGGCCAATGATGTAACCGGTCATTAAAGTTGTAACGTAAATACCTTCTTCATCCTGAAAAGAGGCCCAGAGAACGGCTATCAGGATGTTTAGCAATATCTGAGCGGGCATGTTTGTTCACCTCTTTTATTTAATAAGATCTATCTAACACAGCTTCGATATAAATAGCTGGATTCATTAACTCCGAAGCAGCTTGAGTAACATAGACCTGCACAAGCTCAACGCCAACACCTAAAAAAAGACTTACTCCAATCAAAAGTGTGCATGGAAACAGAAGTCCGCGGGTAGAGGTTTTTTCGTCCTTTTTACTTAATTGATTTTCTCCCCAAAATCCATTCATAAAGATTTTCATAGTAGAGTAAAGCACGGCAAGGCTCGATAGAAGCCCGACGGTAAATAGTATATAAGCTTGGGAGTCCAAAGAACCTTGGAGGACTAATAGTTTTCCGAAAAATCCGCTAAGTGGTGGAACACCAACCAACGCTAGAGAAGCAATGAAAAACATCCAGCCCAAGTAGGGGTGATTCCGGATCATTCCACTCATTTCCTTTAGCTGATATGTGCCGACTAACCCTACCATTGCACCTCCCAATAAAAATAGCAGCGTTTTTACGACCATATCGTGCATGAGATAATATATAGCACCTGCAATGGCCTCCTCTTGAAAAACAGCCAATCCAATGACAATAAAACCAATCGCAATAATAATATTGTAGGAGAGAATTTTTTGGATGTTCCCGTAAGCGATAGAACCAACAGCCCCAAGCACCATCGTTGCGACAGCCATCCAGGCAATCACCGTATGCGTTATAGCAGGATCATGATAAAAAATTAACGTAAACATACGAAATATAGCGTAAACGCCCACCTTTGTAAGAAGCCCTGCAAATAAAGCCGATATAGCAGTGGGAGGTGCGCTGTACGATTCCGGCAGCCAAAAGAAAAACAATAGAGCAGATTTAACTGCAAAAATGACTAAAAACAATAAAGCGATAGCGGTCAAAATACCGGGTTGGCCGGCCTCTGCCACTCTAACGGATAGATGCGCCATATTAAGGGTACCGGTGACGGCATATAAGTAAGCAATAGCCACAATAAAGAGCATCGATGAAACAATATTGATAAGAACGTACATAATACCGGCGCGAAGCTGCTTTTTTAATCCGCCAAGCGATAATAGAACGTAAGAAGCAAGAAGCATTACTTCAAAAAATACAAATAAATTAAACATATCTCCAGTTAGAAATGACCCGTTCACACCTGTAACTAAAAATTGAAGAAAAGCATAATAATAATAACGCTCCCGTTCAGGCTCGATCGAAGTAAAAGAATAAATAGTACATCCGAGCGCCAAGAGGCTTGATGTTACGACGAGGAGCGTGGAGAACATATCACCAACCAGCACAATGCCAAAAGGAGGCGCCCATCCACCAAGTTCAAGGGTTTGTATGCCTTGCGTATGAATGGTGTGCAGCAGCCGCACTCCTACTGCTAATATCAAGGAAAAGGACATTACGCTGAGCAGACGCTGCAGCTTTACTTGTTTAGGAAATAGTACAAATAATGCTCCGGTGAAAAAAGGAATAACGATTAATAAAATAACACTAATACTCATTGTCTGACCCTCTCAATTTTTTCATATCATCCGATTTGAACTCCTGGTAAGACCGATAAGCAAGTACAAGAAAGAACGCAGTGGTTCCAAAATTAATAACGATTGCTGTTAAAATCAATGCTTGAGGGAGGGGATCGCTGTAGGGTGCCGGATCGACCTCCAGTAGAGGAGCGGCCCCATTTTTTAATCCACCCATCGTAAGAAGGAGGAGCAGCGCTCCATGCCCAATAATAGATGTACCTAAAATAATACGTAGAAGGCTTTTCGTTAAAATAAGGTAGGTTCCGATACTGAAAAAGATACCAATGACAAAGGCCATTACTGTCTCCATTACTCTTCCTCCCCCTTGTTTCGACTGATACTTGTCATCACGGTCATCGTCGTTCCGACGACCGCCATAGCAACACCCGCTTCAAAAATAAACGTAGTAGCAATATCAATTTCCTCATGCAGTAAAGGAACGGATATATGAATATAGGTCTGGCTCAAGAATGGGACGTTGTAGAAAAAGGAAGCCATGCCCGTTAACAATGAAAGAAGTACGCCCGCGCCGGTGACGATCCGGTAATTTAAAGGCAGGGCCTCCGTAATCGTTTCAATATCAAAAGCCAGCATCATTAAGATAAGTGCGGTAGATGTAACCAGACCGCCAATAAAGCCGCCTCCGGGATTGTGATGCCCGGCAAAGAATAAGTAAATGGAAAACGTTAGAATGATAAAGACCACAATCTTTGTAACGGTTTGGAGAATAACATCATTAATCATCCTTTTATCCTCCTTTTCTTCTAATCGAAGGCTGACGAGCGCATATACACCGAGTCCGGCAATGCAGAGCACCATAATTTCCAGCAGGGTGTCAAAGGCTCGAAAGTCAGCGAGAATCGCGTTTACCATATTGTTGGCTCCGGCTAATTCGTAGGCATCCTCATAATAAGAGGATATTGGCTGAAATAATCGGTTATTTTGTGCTGCCAACGTAAAGGCTGTGATCAGCGAGCCCAGACTGATGGAAATAATCAGGTTAGGAATTTGTACACGCCTTGCCGTTTCCCGGAAACGAAATTCCGGTAAAAAACGAAGGCAGAGCAGGTATAGAGCAACCGACACGGTTTCAACAACCAGCTGAGTCAAGGCAAGGTCCGGTGCCCTGAAAATAACGAAGAACAAAGCGACCAAATAACCAACTGCTCCAATGGCAATAATAGCCGTGAGTTTTTTTTGAAAGCAGCACGGTAAAGGCGCCGGCTGCTAGTCCTATGGCAAGCAGTATTTCATATATTTCGATATCATCTGTATCGGAAAATGTGAAAGTAATGTGGTCAGAAAGCAGTAAAAATCCACCAATCAAAAGAATCATTGTGCCTAAAATATACTGCAGGTAGTCTCTTGTTAAGCCGCTCATATAGATATTTGTGAAGGAATAGGCACTTCGTTCTGCGGAAGCAATTCCTTTGATATAACCATTGTTGAGCGTATAAATTTCCGGAAGCAGAGTAAGTGCACCTTTCCAGTAGTTCCTCGTTTTATACAATAAAACCCCTATCAGTACGACGCCAATAGTCATAAACAATTCCAGCGTAAAACCATGCCAGGCTTCAATATGAATGTGAAAACAAACTCATTCCCAGGTAAAATAGAGGCGGTCATCGGTGAGAAAATATAATGTCCAAGCACGTTAGGGAAAAAAACGTAACGATAACAATTACAGCTAGAATAGCTGGAGAAATCAGCATTCCTAGTGGTGCTTCATGTGGCTTTTTCTCCAGCTTATTCGGCTTATATTTCCCGCTGAATGTATGAAAAAGCAAAATCATGCTATACACAAAGGTGAATATGCTGGCCACCCATGCAACTATAGGGATTAGAACAGGAGCCCATCCCATAATTGGAGAAGCAGCTTCTGATAATGTCAGTGAACCTGTGAAAAACATTTCTTACTTAAAAATCCATTAAAAGGAGGCAGGCCGGCCATAGCAAAGCTGCCAATAAGCATTAATGTAAACGATACCGGCATGACACTAATAAGTCCGCCGAGTTTGCGTATATTCCTCGTTCCGGTTTCATGGTCAATTATTCCAACCACCATAAATAGACAGCCTTTAAAAGCAGAATGATTAACTAAGTGAAATACAGCTGCAAAGATAGCAGTCGTGAAAATAGATTCGGGAATATTTTCGGAAAAAAGTGCAAGCGACCCAATGCCAAGCAGGGACATTATCAAGCCGAGCTGGCTGATAGTAGAAAAAGCGAGCAGCGCTTTCAAGTCTGTCTGCCTAATAGCATTTAACGATCCCCAAAATAATGTAATCAATCCAATAGACGTTATAATCCAGAACCATTCCATGGTGCCGCCGAATAAAGGTGTAAATCTTGCTACAGCATAAATACCAGCTTTGACCATCGTAGCTGAATGAAGATAGGAACTAATAGGAGTAGGTGCCTCCATTGCATCCGGAAGCCAGATGTGAAAGGGGAACTGGGCAGACTTTGTAAAAGCTCCGATAAGAAGCAGGATCATAGCAGGCAGAAACAAAGCATGCTCCTGAAGTTCATCGGCCTGAGCTATGATTTCACGAATACTGTATGTATCACTCATTTGATGAAGCATTACAATTGCGGCCAGCATGGAAAAGCCGCCTGTAATTGTAATAAGCATCGCCTTCTGAGCACCGAATCTTGATTTTTTTCTATGGTACCAAAATGCAATCAGTAGAAAAAGAAAAACGCTGGTAAGCTCCCAGAACAAATAAAAGCCAATTAAATTATCTGAGAATACGACACCGAGCATGGCTCCCATAAATAAAAGAAGATAGACGTAAAAATTATGCAGCAACTCTCGCGATTTGGATAAGTAGTAAATGGAGTAAATAACTACCAAGGCTCCAATTCCACTGATTAACAGTCCGAATACCAGACTCAAACCGTCAAGATAAAATGCTACGTCTATATTGTGGGAAGGAATCCACGGCACCGAGTGCAGTGAGGACTTTCCTTCGCTTACAGGACCAATATAGCTGCTTAAAAAAGCAAAAATCAGCAGGGGAATGGGCAGGGCAAACCAACCTGTGTGGATACGAAATACATAGCGATAAAAAAAAGGAATGGCAAAAGCGAACAAAAATGGCAGGAAGACAATAAAATGGAGCCAAGACAAGAGGGACCCTCCTAATAGTATTATTCAAAAAACGGAAAATAACTGACAGGTAATAAAAAACAAAAAAATTTGCATTAATTAGATAAATTGAATATAGTGTTCAATGTGTTACTTAATATAATTTATTAATAATTATATGTAACTTAAATATGTAACTTAATATGATAATATCATAATTATATGTAACTTAAAAATGATAACTGTTTACAAAGGTGGAAAACCGTAAAAGCTGTAGGAGGTGTTTAGGTTGAACTGGAAGGATTATAGAGAAGGGAAAGAAGCGATAGGGGTAGTTGTATTCGGAATTTTGTTAATTGTGACTGTGTTTTCCATTCTGCATTTTGTATTCGGTATTCCTTTTTTTCCTTAAGTCAATTAACAAAAATATAAGTACTTGTTAAGGAGATCAAACATGCATTGGCGTAATATTTATAGAGGAATAGCAATGGGGGTGACCGAACTTGTTCCTGGAGTGAGTTCGAGTACGATTGCCATGTTGTTGGGGTTTTATGAAATGCTTATTTTCTCTATTAATCAACTGACAACAGCCCATTGGAAAGCAGCATTATCTTTTCTCTTACCATTAGGGGCTGGTATGATCCTGGCTTTATTGGCGGCATCTTCTTTTTACATCATGTTATAGAATTTTATCCCAAACAGACCTTTTCTCTATTTACAGGATTGATTATAGGAATGATACCTTCTTTATGGAAAAATGCGGTCGAATCATCAAATGAGGCTTTTCGCTTTCCGCACTATACTCTAATGGCGCTGGTATTTGCAGGAGTTGCATCACTGGGACTGTTAACCAATGATACAAACGTGATGCAGAATCTAACTGCTGGAGATTATGCCTTTCTATTTTTCTCCGGTTGGATAGCGAGTACCGCTTTAGTTCTGCAGGGATAAGCGGCTCAATGATATTTTTCTTGTTCTAGGTGTATATGGAACTGCGGTACAGGCATTGAGTATGTTATACCTTCCAATATTAATGGCCATTGGAATGGGTGTTTTATATAGGTGTTTTCGTTACGAGCAAAAGTTATTCGTTATCTGATACACAGAGTTCCTCCTACATGTATTCCATCATGATTGGATTAGTTTCCGGTTCTATAATAGTTATTCGTACCAGGTATTCCGACTTCGATATCTCTAATGGTAAACGGCCTGTTTTTTTAATTATGGGCTTAATAACAGCTTTTTTGTTAAGTAGTAAGAGTAAAAAATATAATCAGGTTTACAGAAAGGAAGTAAAATGAATGGATTCTTTGCATTTGATGGATATCATACGATACTTTATTTTGGGATTGATACAAGGTTTTACAGAACCTATTCCTGTTTCCTCAAGCGGTCATCTTAATCATCGGTCAGCGTCTAATGGGCATGGAACAGCATGGGCTTACGTTTGAAATTATAACTAATACAGCTTCCCTAATTGCGATAATGCACATTTTTAGAAAAGATATTGAACGTCTTGCCGTAAACAGTATTAAATACTTGAAAACTAGAAAAAGAAAGTACAAGTCTGACTTCATGTTTGTTGTGTATATTGTAATAGGTACAATACCTGCTGCTGTTCTTGGTCTCCTGTTTAGTGATGTTATTGCACTGTATTTAACTTCTCTTATACTATTGCTTTCACTCTGCTTATTACAGGAATCGCATTATGGCTCATTCGTAATTTTAAAGGAAATAAACGAGAGGGAGAATTTAACGGGCAAAGATGCTCTTATTGTCGGTTTGGCCCAGGCAGTTGCCCTGGTTCCAGGGATCAGCCGCTCCGGATCCACCATTATTACCTCTATTGCGTTAGGAATGAAACAAAATACTGCGCTCCGATTTGCTTTTATGCTTTATATACCTGTAAGTATTGGAGGGATGGTGCTTGGCGCCTCTGATATTATATCGGATCCTGCACTACAGGCCCTGGCCATACCATATGCCGCGGCATTTGCAGCCTCATTATGCATGACGTATTTTGCGATGAGATGGTTTATCGGGATCATGAAAAGTGGGAAATTACAGTACTTTTCATACTATTGTTTTATTGTAGGGATACTCCTTCTCATATTTGCTCCTGTTTTGAATTAAAATAAAGCGGCTCTATAGGAATATTAAGAGCTTATGTTATGTTCTAATCCATGTTATTATCATAGTAAAGATGGTAAAGAGGGGATTGGAATTGGAGTATGTAAATCCTATTAAGGACTTAAAGAAAATACGTGATCTAAAGAAGATCATAAAAAATAAATCTTCCAGGGATTATTTGCTTTTTATTATGGGTATTAACACAGGCTTAAGAATTGGCGAGTTATTAAGCTTGAAAATCGGAAGTGTGATTGATGAAAATCGAAATTTACATACATTTCTATTAATTAAAGAGCAGGCCGTTTATTTAAATGAGAATGTGCGAAAGGCAGTAAAACACTTTTTCCGGCTTGATCTTCCTCCTTTGGATCATTATCTATTTCGATCATCGAGAGGCGACCGGCCGATTACAAGGCAGCAGGCTTATCGAATCTTAAATCAGGCTGCTGCCGAGGTGGGAATTGATGAAAAAGTAGGAACTCACACCCTTCGAAAAACGTTCGGATATCATGCCTTTGTTAAAGGAATTGCTATTTCACTGATACAAGAACGGTTTCATCAGGCTACTCCAGGTGAAACGTTTAAATATATCGGAATCGAAAAAACAGAAACACAAAAACTGGATGTAAATTTATAAAATCATAGTATAACTAAAAAGAAGCACGCGTTTAGGCGCATGCTTCTTTTATTTATTTCTCCGCTCCATAAAGCTTGGAAAAAGAGAAACCGCGTCCGATAATTTCGGAAGCATTCAAGAAGATGACAAACGAAGACGGCTCCTGGTTTTGGAGAACTCTTTTCAAATAAACAGCTTCCTGCTGCTCCATTACGCAGAGGATCATCGTTTTCTCATCGTTTGTATAACCGCCGACGGAGCGGACTTTCGTTAAGCCGCGGTCAATTTCCTCGCGGATAATCGTTTGAATCTGTTGCTCCCGTTCGGTAATAATAAGAACAAGTTTGGAGGGGGACGCCTGCAGCTGCACGAGGTCAATGACCTTGCTCATCACAAAAATTGAAATCATCGCAAACAGAGCAATTTCCAGGCCGAACACCACAGCGGAGGTGATGACCACACAGCCGTCTACAATAAACTGGGCGTACCCGCTGGAGAGGCCGGAGTACTTTTTCACAATTTGTCCGAGTGTGGACAACCCACCAGTGGAGCCGCGTCCCCTGTAGACAATACCAAGTCCTACGCCCACCATGGAGCCACCATAAATTGCCGCAAGCAGCGGGTTATCAATAGCAAAAGGGAGATCAGCGCTGGCCCAGATCACAAGCGGCACGAAAAAGGTGCCGAGCAGTGATTTCATTCCAAAGTCTTTTCCAAGCAGAAGCATTCCGAGAAAAAATAAGGGAATATTGAAGGCCCACTGGACGAAAGCGGGGTTAAACTGGTACAGCTCGTAGAAAATAGTGCTGATTCCGGATACGCCGCCGGCTGCGAGCCGGGACGGCAGAAGAAAAATGTTATAGGCTAATGCGATCAGGGTGGATCCAAACAGCACGTAGCCAAACTCAGCCATACGCTGCTTCTTTGTTATAAAACTACTCATTCTTCATGATTCCTTTCCATCTCACCTGAATCTGTCTCTGCTCTCCTAAAAAGTCCCATCGATTGTACCATAGTTTCACAGCAGTGAATTAAACTGATTTTATATACAAATCCGGAAACAATATGATATGCTTAAATTACTAATTGATAATGATAATCATTTACTGGATATAGAAGGAGGAAGTACGGATGGCAGAACACGAATTGTTTGACGTAACGATTGTAGGCGGGGGACCGGCTGGATTATATTCGGCTTTTTACAGCGGTATGCGCGGAATGAAAACGAAGATTCTCGAATATCAGCCGGTGCTTGGCGGAAAAGTAAACGTCTATCCGGAGAAAGTAGTCTGGGATGTCGGCGGCCTTCCTCCTACGTCCGGTGAGAAGCTGATTGCCCAGATGGTGGAACAGGCTATGACATTTCAGCCGACTGTCTGCCTGAATGAAAAAGTAGCTTCCATTATTAAAAACGATGCCGCTGTTTTTGAGATTACGAATGACCGGGGCGAGGTTCATTATTCCAAAACGGTTATTATGGCGATAGGCGGAGGTATTCTTAATCCGCAGAAGCTCGAGCTCGAAGGAGCGGAAAAATACGAAATATCCAATCTGCATTACACGGTTAAATCACTGGCACGCTTTAAAGGCAAAAATGTCATCATTTCCGGCGGAGGCAACTCTGCGATTGACTGGGCCAACGCACTGGAGCCGATTGCAGGAAAAGTGTTTCTTACTTACCGAAAGGAATGCCCGGCGGCTCACGAAGCCCAGGTGGACAAGCTGATGTGCAGCTCGGCGGAATGCTACTTCAATACGTGTATTTCCAAGCTGATTGCTGAAAAATCAACAGAAAATATTGATCAGGTGGAGCTGACCAATGTGGAAACCGGGGAGCGGAGCACGCTTCCGATTGACGAAGTAATTATCAATCATGGCTATGAACGGGATAAATCGCTGCTGGAGAGCAACACGCTGAAGATTGATATGATTGACTCTCATTTTATCGCAGGCGATCCGTTAAACCACACGTCGGTGCCGGGCATGTTTGCGGCAGGGGATATTGTAAAGCATGATGCCAAGCTGAACCTGATTGCCGGCTGCTTCCAGGATGCGGCGAATGCGGTCAATCAGGCGAAGTACTATATTCAGCCTGAGGCGGGAGACCGCGCCATGGTATCTTCCCATAATGAAGCATTTAAGGAAAAAAATAAGAAATGGCAGAAGAAAAGTATGGCATAATAGAAGAAATCGGCGAAAAGGAGGATGATCAAATGATCAGTGAAACATTAAAGCAGAGCTTAAACGATCAAATGAATTATGAGTTTTATTCTGCAAATGCCTACTTGGCAACAGCAGCCTACTGCTCGGCGGAGGGACTGGATGGATTTGCGAATTTCTTCCTTGTGCAGGCAGAAGAAGAACGGTACCATGCAATGAAGTTTTACCACTTTTTAAACGATATGGGCGAGCGTGTAACGGTGGAAGGCAGTTCTACACCAAACAACAGCTTTTCTTCTATACTGGACTGCTTTGAAAAAAGCCTTCTCCAGGAAAAAGAAGTAACAAAGCGTATCTATCATCTGGCAGATATTGCCCTTGATGAAAGAGAACATGCAACAATGACATTTCTCAATTGGTTCATTAATGAACAAGTGGAAGAGGAAGCATTGTTTGATAACCTAATTCAAAAGCTGAACCGGATTGACCAGGACAGCAATGCATTTATTATGATGGATCAAGAATTGGGCAAACGCTCATTTACGCCGGAAGATTAAGTTTGATACAGGGGAGGCGGCAGCCTCCTCTTTTTTATGGAATATAATAAATTCCTGGTACATATAAACATAATAAATAGGTACAATATACTGACTAAAGAACTATTAATTAGGAAAAATTATGGTAAAATAAAAGCATGAGCAAAGGAGATGTATCATGCGTGGATATACATATTATGTAGAATGCAAGTACTATGGTCGCTGGATCCGCCTGTTTAATCAATCTATTATTAGTGCAGATGAATACAGATCAATTAACGATAATCAGCTTTTTCTGCCATATTATAAAAATTGGGAATGGGGCGAGGATCACCAGTATTATGTCCGCCAGCTGGAAGAACGTCCTCTTCGTATAACGAAAATGATTAAAAACGATCGACTTCCGCACTGTTTGAAGTCGAAATCTATATTTGAACTCAGAAAATGGCAGTTAACGAAGGATGGTATCCTAGCTACCGAATATAAAATGCTGCACGCGATGCATGCATAAAAAAACAGAAGATCAGCCCGGAATTTTTATTTCCGGGCTGATCTTTTTTTTGATGGAAATAAGAAAAGCTTATGTTTTTTCCATACGGAAAATCCACAGGTAGAGCGAAAAGGAGACAGCTGCCAGAACGGCCATCACGATAAAAGCCTGGTGTACGCCGGCATACAGCGACTCCTGATAGTTCATATCAGGACCGCCGCCGGCACTGACAACGGTGGAAAGCAGAGTGACGCCGAGCGCCATACCAAACTGGCGGATCGTACTGCTTAAAGCCGTCCCGTGAGCCAGCTCCTCCCGGGGCAGATCATTCATACCCGCCGCAACCTGGGGCATCATCGTCATACCAATGCCCGCCATAAACAAACAGAAGATGGCGGTGATAAAAATAACAGATGTATCCGGCTGCATGAAAATAAATAAAATGACGGAAGAAATCAGAAGGACGAAACCGGTATTAATTAACCATTTCCCGCCGTATTTATCATAAGCCATGCCCCCGGCAAGAGACATGAAGGCAAGAACGGCCGTGCCGGGCATTAATATAAAGCCGGAGACGAACGCGCTGCTGCCCTGTACATCTTGAGCAAACAGAGGCAGAATCGTTTCCGTTGATAACAGAAGAATGCCTACAAAAAACACGGATCCCGTCGTAAGAGCATATACGGGATAACGAAACACCCGGACGTTTAATATAGGAGCTTTCAGCCACAGCTGACGTCTTCCGAATATATACAGGCTGACCATACCAGCGGCGACAGGTCCCCAAACGCTCCAGTGCAGCAGGCCGGCTGTGCTGATGTAGCTGGAGCCGACGAGCAGACCGGTCAAACCGAATGTAGAAAGCAGCACGGAAAGTATGTCAAATCGGGTTTCCCGCTGCTCGGTTATATTTTTTAAGTAAAAGAGGGCTAACAGCAGCAGCAGAAAAGTCGGCGGCAGAATAATCCAGAATAAATGCTTCCACGTATACATATCAATAATATAACCGGAAACTGCGGGTCCCGTGGCCGGTGCTACGTTCATAACTAGGCCAAGCAGACCCATCGCCTTGCCGCGCTGTTTGACTGGAAAAATAAGCAGCAGCACCGTCTGCACGAGAGGAAGCATAATGCCTGCGCCAACCGCCTGAATCACCCGGGATAAAATGAGCACAGCAAAACTCTCAGACAGAAGCGCAAGAAGTGTACCAGCTGCCAGGAATAAGAAGGAGGTCAGCACGAGACCCCGCGTCGTAAACCGGTCAATTAAGTAACCGCTCATTGGAATAAACACAGCAGATGTTAATAAAAACGCGGTTGTGAGCCACTGTACCTGGGCCGCATTAATATTGAATTCTTCCATAAGCGTAGGGAACGCTGTAATTAATAGAAACTGATTAAATAAAAACAAAAAGTTCCCTCCGACAACAATAAAAATTATCAGCCGCTTCTGCGCGGTACTAAGCGTGACCATGTTCATTTCCTCCTTTAAAGCATCCTTTTCTATTGTAACAAGACCTATAAAGAAAAGCAGGGAAATATATCCATGGAAAGATAGACCCGCAACTATTGGCATTTGACGAAGAGTTGGGAATATTTTACTCTGAATATAAATGTAAGCATTTACATTTAATATGTATACAGGGGGTATTTGATGTATTCGAAAAAATGGCTGGTTGGCGTCTCGTCATTGTTGATTCTTCCTTTAACCGCAGCTGGAACAGTTGGAACGGTGCAGGCATCCATTCCGGATGAAGGAACAGGGGAATCGGAATATCAGGAAGAGGAGCAGAATATTGAAAATGTTATAGTGCTGATTGGGGACGGTTTGGCAGCAGGTCAGCTTGAGGTATCCAGGGCGCTGGAGTATGGGAAAGAAGATTTATTTCATATGGAACAGCTTCCGAATGTAGGGCTGATGCAGACGTATTCGAACGATAATCATGTTACTGATTCAGCGGCAGCAGGTTCAGCTATGGCCACGTCGCAAAAAACCGACAATGGTATGGTATCTATGACGCCTGATGGCGAAAGTCATGAGACGATTTTAGAGGCTTTTCAGGAGCAGGGAAAAATGACGGGAGTCGTTGTAAATAATTCTGTCACAGATGCAACGCCTGCCGCGTATACGGCCCACACAGACAGTCGGGATAACCACGAGGACATTGCTCGTCAGCAGTTTGACAGCCAATACGATATATTATTTGGGGGCGGCCTGGAGAACTTCCTACCTGAAGCACAGGAAGGAGAAGATTTGACGGAGCGTTTTCAGGAGGAAGGTTATGAATTTGTCCAGACAAGAGAAGAGTTGATGAATGCCCCGGTTACTGACAAAATGCTCGGACTATTTGCCGACGGTAATATGGCGCTCGAAGCAGACATAGATCAGATGGAAGAGGAGGACCAGCCGTCTCTCAGCGAAATGTCGGATGTTGCGCTTCAGGCAATGGAGCAGGATGAAGATGGATTTTTCCTAATGATTGAAGGGTCGAGAATAGACCACGCAGCTCACTTTGCCTCGGCGAACGGAGTTCATCAGGAAGTAGTGGAATTTGACCGGACGGTGGAACTGGTTCAGGAGTGGGCGTCTGAACGCGACGACACGCTTGTTGTAGTAACCTCAGATCACGAAACAATGGGGATGTCGATGACAGAAGTGATGGATGTGGAAGCATGGCAGGAGATGCCGGCGACCTCGGAGTATATGGTCGAGCAGTTTGAAATGGATGAGGAAAGTGGCATGTATACAGAAGCAAGCATGCGCTCAGCCTACGAGGAATATGCAAATATGGAGCTGACAGATGAAGACATAGAGCGCCTTCAAAACAGTCTTTATGAGGAAGACGGGGAGCCGATCGATGCCTTTTATCAAGCGGTAGAAGCTGGACTGATTATTGCAGAGCATTATCATTTGGATGTATACAGTCAGAACATTACTCAATTGAGTGAGAGCACGTCCGGTCATTCCGGCAACATGGTCCCAATCTTTGCTGACGGACCGGGGTCAGACTCATTTAATGGTGTATTTGATAACACGGACCTTTCCAAAATTATCGCAGAGGAAGCCGGAATTCCTTTTGAAGGAAGCCGTTAAAATTTTTCGTTATGTATCCTCTTTGCCGCGGGCAGAGAGGATATTTTTTGTGATTTTGTACCATTTTTTTACTTCTTTTCTTTTTTAAAACAAACAGTATAATTAAAAAGAATACATAAAATGTAAGGGAGACAGAAACATGAAACATTGGATGATCGTTTTGACCGCGGCACTGCTCTTATTGGCAGTACTTCCGGCAGAGGATACGTCTGCGGCTCCGTCCGGCAAAGCGTATAACAATTACCTGGAGAAGCTGAACTGGACAGAAGAAGACATGGAAGCATACCTTGAAGGATGGTGGGTTGTTTCGCTGGATGAATTTGATACGTTGAAAGACCTGCAGGAGTTTCTCGGAGAAGAGATAACAGAAGAATCTACCGCTGTCTTTTTAAAAGAAAATAATCTCACGCGGGAAGAGCTGGATGTGCTTCTGGCCGAAGATGGCCTTGTATTGGAAGACCTGCGGTTTATAGATGATTTGATTGAGTATATTCCTTATGATGAAGAATGGGAAGAGGAGGTCTGGGAAGATGACTTTTCAGACATCGGTTTAACAGCAGAGGAAATCGATGCGTTAACGGCCCATCTGGAGAAAACAGCTGAACAGACCGATCAATTTGAAGAAAAGCTGTTCAGCCTGCTGGACGAGTCTGCTGATTTTTCGGAATGGATGGATGAATTAGTCTGGACGGAAGAACAGAAAGAAACATTCGCGAACTGGTGGAACGAGCTTTTGGCTCTGCTTGATATATCCGTGTCGTTTGCAGAGGAAACCGGAGGCGTAAAAACAGCGCTCTCCTTTAACGATCTGCTTGATATGGAAAGCTGGACAATTGATATTTTGTGGATAGAAATTTATGACAGAGAAGGAAACCTGCTGGCAGATTTATTTTTTGATACTGCCTTTATTGATGAATTTGGCGATGTAGAATCGCTGTCTGCTGTAGAAGAAGCGGCCGCAGAACAAATCATTACAGCGGGTCCTTCTGTATCTGGAGAAAAAACAGAGGAACCGGCTGAGAAAGAGGGCGGAAAGCTCCCTGACACAGCCGCACATAACCTGTCATACATGCTTGCTGGCTTAGCAGCCGCCGGCTTCGGCTCCCTGCTTTTGCTGCGAAAAAGAAAAACAGTAAAAAAAGTCCCTGTGCTGAAAAATCTGTACAGGGGTTCTTATTTTAGAGAAGCTCCATCAAGTCCCCTTAAAATTGTGGTTGCCAAACAAGCTAAAAAAGATTATTATGAAGGAAATAATTAATTTGTTTAGTAAACAAATTAAAAAAGGATGAGTATTGATGACTAAAGATAAAACCTTTTATATGACAGAAAATGAAATGAATACGCTTACGCTGCACTGTCCATTTTATGAAGTATATGTTTCTATCTATGTATTGAAGACAGATATTATTAGAGTATCTATGACCAGGCACTCTCCGAATATTCCTATTAATTCATGGGCGGTGGCTCCAGGAGATACAAATATGCCAATGGAAGGAATGCCGCGGCATTCCATTTCCGATCTTTTTGACCTGCCTTCTTATGAACTGGAAGAAAGGAATACAGAGCTTGTTATTACAACAGAAAAAATAAAGCTTGTGATTAATAAAGCGCATCTGCATTTAACCTGGTATGCAATAGATGAAAACACAAAAGAGCACATATGGGCAGCAGAAGACCGAAGCACCCAGGCCTATTTCTTTCAAATTGCCAAAAAAGCACCGGTTTCTCATTATGTAACGAGAAAACCAGGGGAGTTATATTTTGGACTTGGAGAAAAAACAGGCAATGTCAATAAATACGGGGAGCGTTACCGCATGCTCAATATTGATGCAATGGGGTATGACGCAGAAAAGACAGATCCGCTTTATAAACATATTCCTTATTATGTCACCTATTCCGAGCCGAGTGGCCTTGCTTACGGGCTCTATTACGATGACTATAATGAATGCGCTTTCGATTTAGGGAAAGAAAAAGATAACTATCACGGCAGCTATCGCTATTTTGAAACACGCTCTGAGTTTCTGGATTACTATTTTATTCTCGGTCCAAGCGTCCCGGACGTCACGAAAACGTTCTCCTGGCTGACCGGCCGCCCAGCGCTGATGCCTAAATGGAGCTATGGCTATTCCGGCTCGACGATGACATATACGGATGAACCCCGCTCCCAGGAACGTCTTGGGGAATTTATTGAAAACTGTAAAACGCATAACATTCCATGTTCTTCTTTTCATTTATCATCCGGTTACACTTCTATTGAGGATAAAAGATATGTTTTTCACTGGAATCGGGAGAAGTTCCCGGAGCCTAAACGATTTACCGAGGATTTTCATAAAGAAGGCATAAACATTATTGCGAATATCAAACCGAGTCTGCTCGTGAACCACCCTAAATTTCATGAAGCATCCGAGCAGGGAATGACGATTAAAAACGAAGACGAGGAACCTTTGCAGCAGCAGTTTTGGGATGATCTTGGTGTTTATCTGGACTTTACGAATGAAAAAACGATCTTATGGTGGAAAGAAAACGTAAAAGAACAGCTCCTTCATAACGGAATCGATTCGACCTGGAATGATAATAACGAATTTGAAGTATGGGACCCGGATGCCGTTATTGATTTATTCGGCAAGAAGGGAAGGTTCCAGGATCATCGTGCTATTTTCCCGATGCTGATGACGAAAGTATCTCTGGCAGCACAACTGGAGCATGATCCTGGACGCCGGCCTTTTCTTGTTACGAGATCGGGAAGCGCTGGAATCGGCAGATATGCCCAAACATGGACAGGAGATAACGACACGAGCTGGCATACATTGAAGTACAACATCAAAATGGCAATCGGACTCAGTCTCTCTGGTGTATATAACTTTGGTCATGATACCGGCGGCTTTGCCGGAGGAGCGCCGGAGCCGGAGCTTCTCCTGCGCTGGATTCAGAGCAATATTTATTATCCGCGCTTTACCATTCATTCCTGGAATGACGATAACACAGTAAACGAGCCCTGGATGTACCCGGAAATTACAGAAAAGGTGTCGAACACGATGAACTGGCACCGCATGCTTGCCGGTTATTTATATTCTATAGGCTGTCATTCATCGAAAGCATATGAACCTATTATCCGTCCGGTCTTTTATAATTTCCCGGAAGATTCGGTTTCCTACAAGGAAAACGATGAGTTCATGCTCGGCGGGGATCTGCTTGTGTGCACGATTGTCGAACCGGAGCAGCGGGAGAGGAGAGTATATCTTCCAGAGCACGAGGGGGGGGTACGACCTCTACACGGAAACATGGTATGAAGGAGGGCAGGAAGCAGCCGTTCCGGCGCCGCTGGAGTATACACCGGTGATGATAAAGGGCGGCAGCATTCTTCCTATAGAGGAAAAGGAAGCAGTAAGAGTCCAGCTTTATCCAACCGCAAAAGAAACAATAACTTCTTTTTCTTATTACATCAGCACAGAAAAGCATGGAAAAGAAGAAATCGCTTCGTTCGATATAAAAATGGAAACAAACAGTACGGCGATTTCTCTTTCTATTCATCAAAATGGTTCGATAGGAGATATACCGCAGCAGTTTACCTTTCACACGCCTTCCTCTGAAACGAGAGCGCTTTGGGTCAATGGAGAAGAAACAGCGTTATTTCACACATAAAGAGAGGGGTAACATACGATGAAAAAAAGTTATATCTGGCTTCCTCTGCTGCTTCTGGCAGCAGCCGGCTGTCAACAGGCAGCAGGAGAAGAAGAGGTCAAAGAATTAACGCTTGCCCATAATCAACCTACGGATCATCCTATTCACTTGTCGCTGGACCGTTTTGCAGAGCTGGTGGAGGAGAAGTCGGATGGAGAGCTTCTTATCGATATTTATCCAAATGGAGAGCTGGGCAGTGAAAGAGAAGTAATCGAGAATACGCAGTTCGGCACCGTTGATATTTCCAAAGTAAGTGCAAGTGCGCTCGAGGGATTTGATCCAATCTACTCTATATTCAGTCTTCCCTATATGTTTGAAAGCGAGGAGAGCTTTAAGCAGGTGATGGCGGATGAAGAAGTAACGGATGAAATTTATCTGAATACAACGGATATAGGCTTCAGAGGCCTTACGTATTACGATGCAGGCGTACGAAATATGTATACGAAAGACCGGATTATTGAAACAGCGGATGATATGGCTGGGTTAAAAACGCGGGTGCAGCCAAGCCAGACCAGCGTACAGATGATTGAAGCGATTGGCGGAACGCCGACACCAATGAGCTACGGCGAAGTATATACAGCACTCCAGTCCGGTGTTATTGACGCCGCGGAAAATAATGAAACCGCATTAGTAAACAGCAGCCACGGAGAAGTAGCCAAGCATTATTTTATAACAGAGCACGCTATTGTACCGGATATGCTCATTATGAATGATGACACATATAGTGATCTAACCGAGGAAGAACAGCAGGTTATCGAAGAAGCTTCTGAAGAATCGACGGCTTATCACGAAGATGTATGGGCAGAAATGGTTGAAGAGTCCGTTGAGATTGCTAAAGAGGAAATGGGTGTCACATTCTACGACATGGACAAGCAGTCCTTTATTGACGCTGTTCAGCCGCTGCATCAACAATTTCAGGAAGATCCTGATACGGCAGACATTTATGCCCGGATGAAGGAGGAGTCGTAAGGTGAAACTGGTTAAAAAGACGCTGGATAAACTGCTTCTTATCGTTAACGCATTTCTCATTACGGCGATGACGACCTTATCGATATGGCAGGTCATTGCCCGGTACTTTCTGGATGCACCGAGTACTACCAGTGAAGAAATTATTCGTTTCATGCTCATATGGTTCACGCTTTTGACGGCCACATACGTTCTCGGTCAGCAGCAGCATATTTCGATTACGTTTATTAAGGAAAAGCTGAGCTCCGGCTGGCAGAAAGGGTTAAACCGGTTCGTAAACGTATTATGGATTGTTTTTGGAGTAGTGGTCATGATCGCAGGAGGCATATGGCTGCTTTCCTACACCTTTACTGAAGTGGCGCCGGCTACCGGGCTGTCCATGCTGTTTGTTTACAGCGCGCTGCCTGTATCCGGATTGTTGATGACTATTTACGCTGTCGTCCACCTCATAACACCGCAGGTATATTCTGAAAATAGAGAGGAGACGGGCCAATGACTTTACTAGCCAGCCTCATGTTATTTGGTATTCTGGGGGTTCTGCTTCTGCTCGGTGTCCCGATTGCCCTGTCGATTGCTTTAAGCTCCGTGTTAACAATCAGTCTGGTACTGCCTTTTGATGTTTCCATTATTACGGCGGCCCAGCGTCTGGCAACCGGGGTCGATAATTTCACGATATTGGCTATTCCGCTGTTTGTTTTGGCCGGTACGATTATGAACAATGGCGGCATTGCCTTTAAATTAATTAACCTGGCGAAAGTTCTTGTTGGAAGGCTTCCGGGTTCGCTCGCTCATACAAATGTAGTCGGCAACATGCTGTTTGGTTCTATTTCCGGCTCCAGTGTGGCAGCGGCGGCTGCGATGGGACGGATTATGACGCCGATGGCTCTTCGGCAGAATTACTCCCGGACTTATACGGCAGCTGTTAATATCGCTTCCGCTCCGGCAGGTCTTCTTATTCCTCCGAGCTCGATGCTGATTGTGTATTCACTGGTCAGCGGGGGAACGTCAGTAGCTGCTCTATTTATGGCCGGGTATCTGCCTGGTATTCTATGGGGCCTTGCTGTTATGACGGTTGCTTACGTGTATGCGAAAAAAAGAAAGTATCCGGTCTCAGAGAAAATAAGCTGGAAGGACCGCGCGTTTATTGCGGTAGATGCCATTCCCAGCCTGCTGTTAATTGTCATTGTGATCGGGGGTATCGTAGCCGGGATCTTTACGGCCACCGAGGGTGCGGCAGTAGCTGTACTATATGCTCTAGTACTTTCTCTCATCTATAGACAATTGAAATTAGATCAGTTTAAAACAATTTTTAAAGAAACCATTGAAATTACAGGGATGATTTTATTTCTTATCACCGCATCGTCTTTGTTTTCGCTCGTGATGTCCTATACAGGAATTCCGTCCGGTATCAGTGAGACTCTTCTATCCCTTACAGAAAGTACGATTGTGCTGCTGTTAATTATTAATCTGATTTTGTTAATAATGGGAACGTTTATGGATATTACGCCGGCTGTATTGATTTTCACACCTATCTTCTTTCCGGTTATTACGGAGCTTGGGGTAGACCCGGTTCATTTTGGAATTATCATCGCGTTTAATCTTTGTATCGGTAACATCACGCCTCCTGTAGGAAGTGTCCTGTTTGTCGGAACGAGTGTAGCGAAAGCCAGACTCGAAGATGTGATAAAGATGCTGGTTCCTTACTTTATAGTATTGATCATTATGGTTATCGTTATTACGTTTGTACCGCAGATCAGTCTTTTCCTTCCTGAACTGTTTGATCTTTTATAAAAACAATCTGAATGACAAAGTATCTATTTTCACTGCTGGGAGTGCCGCTTGGAATGGTCCACAATCGTAATATCAAAAAATTCCTTGAAGGCTAAAGCAGTGGCGCCATAAGCACAGGCATCTTCATTAAGCCGGGAGATCTTCAGCTCATCATAGTTATTGAACTTAGACTGAAGCCGGCTGGTTAAAGCAGACAGCAGTTCCGGCCGGGCAGAAAAAAGAGCACTGTTGATGACAATACGTTCCGGATTGAAAATATTAATCACATTATTCAATCCCAGAGCCAGATAGTTTAGATAGTCTTCGAGAATGGTTCCCTGAACATCTTTATGAAACAGGGTATCCAGGCCTTCTGCTGTGAGCGAGGCTGCGTCTTGATTGAGATGTTTTAACAGGGCTTTATTGGAAGCGTACAATTCCCAGCAGCCATGGTTTCCGCATGGACAGAGAAGACCGTCTGGTTCGACAATCATATGTCCGATTTCGCCGGCGAATCCCTGAAATCCCCGGTAGATATCGAAATCCTTGATAATGCCAAGTCCGATGCCGGAATGAAGAGTCAGACAGAATAAATCAGAAACCTGTTCGTAATATACCTGCTCAGCGAAAACAGATAGGTTGGCACTATTATCCACAAAAACAGGCACATTCATTTCCTGCTCCAATCTGCTTTTGATATCTTTATCGGCCCACTCCTGTTTCGGAGTAAATATAATCTGATGGTCATTATTAACGATACCGTGAATGCCGACGCCGATTCCAACTAATGGAATGTCCTGCAGCAGAGAGCCTGCTGGAAGAATTTCTTCTTTTAATATATTTAAAAGAGATCCTGTCATTTCTTCAAAATCATGAGTGTTCAATGTAACGGAGCGTCGGTGAATGAGCTGTCCTTTGAGATCACAACACAATATATTGGTAATCTGTTCATCAATATCAATACCAATGGTAAAACCGGCCCGTTCATTAATCTCAATCATAATAGGCTTTCGTCCTCTTGTTACAGAAGCACCGGTTTCTCGTTCTACGATGTATCCTTCTTCCATCAGTTCACCAACCTGAGAAGAAATCGTTGCTTTATTTAACCCCGTAATGCGTGATAGTTCGCTTCGGGAGAGCGAGACATGTTTAATCACATTTTCTATAATAATGCGCCGGTTCATTCGTTTAATGTAGTGGGTATCTCCGGTATTCATATACATTCCTCCAGGCGCCATAGTGCGGCAGCGGTTGTTATCATTATATAATTTTTAGTTTGTCTAGTAAACAAATCAAAAGGAGAAGATAAAATGAACACATTTATGCAGGAGGATTTTCTATTAACGTCAAAAACCGCTCAAAAGCTGTATCATGACACGGCTGCTCATCTGCCTATTATTGACTATCATAACCATCTGCCTCCAGAGGAAATTGCCGAGAATAAATCGTTTCAAAATCTGGGGGAGATCTGGCTGAATGGGGATCACTATAAATGGAGAGCTCTTCGTGCCAATGGTATAGATGAATCGCTTATTACAGGAAATGCCGGCGATTACGAGAAATTCATGGCCTGGGCTGGAACCGTTCCAAAGACGCTTGGTAATCCGCTTTACCATTGGACTCATTTGGAATTAAGACGTTATTTCGGTATTACAGATCTGCTAAACGAACATACGGCTGACAAAATCTGGGGAGAGACAAAAGAAAAGCTGCAGTCTCCGGAATACTCGGTTCAGTCATTGTTAAAAAAAGATAACGTGGAATTTATCGGTACGACAGATGATCCGGCTGATCCGCTGCTCGCTCATAAGAAGCTGCAGGGGCACAGTGATTTTCAAGTGTCCCCATCCTTCCGGGCCGATCCTGCTATTTTTATTGATCAGCCTGATTACCTGAACTGGATAAAGAGAATGGAACAAACGACGGGGTCTTCCATTGAAAGCTATGAGCAGCTTTTACATGCATTGGAAAATCGAATCGACTGGTTCGATGAAATGGGATGCCGAAGCGCGGACCATGGTATTTCACACGTATTTTTTGAAAAAGCAACAAAAGAAGAAGCAGCTGGCATTTTTCAGAAAAGAAACAGGAAAAGGCTTTGTCCCATAAAGAGATAGAGCAGTACCAGACGCACATTCTGCTTTTCCTCGGCGAAAAATATGCCGACAAAAATTGGGCTATGCAGCTTCATCTTCACCCGCAGCGTAATAACAATAAGAAAATGCTGGGTATTGCAGGGAAAGACAGCGGGTTCGACTCGATCGGTGACGGTGCCGTTTCAGAAAAGCTGGCACTGCTTCTCGATCAGCTCGAGTACAAACAAAAAATGCCTAAAACTATTTTATACAGCGTGAATGCAAATAATCATGATATTTTGGCATCCATGGCAGGAAACTTTCAAAGCGGCAGCCTGCCCGGCAAAATTCAAACGGGCACAGCGTGGTGGTTTAATGATCATATTGATGGGATGGAAAACAGATGAGCTCTCTTGCTAATATCGGGCTGATTTATCATTTTATCGGCATGCTGACAGACTCCAGAAGTTTCCTGTCTTTTTCCAGACATGAATATTTCAGAAGAATCTTATGCAACATGATCGGCGGATGGGTCGAAGAAGGAAAAGCGCCAAACGATGAAGCACTGTTAAAAGAATATGTAGAGAACATCTGCTATTACAATGCCAAACGTTATTTTTCCATTGGATCATAAAAAATAAATGTTGACGCTTTCATAATGATTAGTATATGATGGGGTCAATTCACTAAACCGGTTTATGAAAAGGGAGAAACAATGAGTCGAAAAAAAGCTGTCACTATATCCGATGTAGCAAAGCATCTTAATATTTCAAAAAGTACAATTTCCCAATATCTAAACGGGCGATATGAATATATGGCAGAAGACACAAGGAAAAAAATAGAGCAGGCTATTGAAGAAATGGAGTATTCTCCTAATTCCCTGGCACAAAGTTTAAAAAATAAGAAAACCTCTACTATAGGGGTCATTGTAGCAAATATCCTTCACAGCTTTTCCACACAGATTATCCGTGCGATTGAGGATATATGCTTCAATGAAAAAGTACACGTTATTATATGCAACGCAGATGATGATCCGCAGAAAGAAGAAGATTATATTCGAATGTTAATGGCAAAGCAGGTGGATGGCTTTATTATATTTCCAACCGGAAGCAATCCCTCTGTTTACTCGAAAATGATTGCAAACCAAATACCAACTATTTTTCTGGATCGTATCATTCCGGATTTTAAAATCAATACTTTATTATTAGACAATTACAAAGCATCAGAACTTGCAGTGGAAGCTTTTTACCAAAAAGGCCATAAGAACATTGCTATGATTACAATGGAGGCTGAACATCATGTTACGCCCCGTATTGAAAGAATCGCAGGGTTCTGCCATGCGCTTGAGAAAAGAAATCTGGAGGTAAAAGAAGAGTATATTCTTTCAGATTATCTTCATAATATGCAAAACAGATTAAAGGAACTGTTCGATAAAAAGACGGCGCCCAGCGCATTTTCGCAGGCAATGATTTAACTTATTAGAGGTACTGACCTACTGTAAAAAAAATAATCTTCACATACCCGATATAAGCATAATAAGCGTAGATGATGTTTCCTTTGCAGACATTTACGAACCTGCGCTTACACAATAAGTCAGCCGGCTCACGATATTGGTGCAAAAGCAGCTTCTCTTTTACTGGATCAAATTCAGGGAAAAGAACCTCTCTCTAAAATTCATAGGTTTGCCCCTTCTTTGATTGAGCGATCGTCTGTTTCACAAAAGGTAAAAAACGGCATGAAGCTTTATAACAGCGTATATACAGTATGGCAAAATAGTTCAGCATTCATTAGGCCTGTGAAAGGGCCTGCTTTTTCACCAGTTACTAAACCGATTTAGTAAAAATCAAATTCATCAATGCAGGAGGAAATATATGAAACGAATAGTTACATTGGGAGAGCTGCTTGTCCGTTTATCGCCCCCTGGGGAGCGGACGCTGAAACAAACGATAACTGGAATGTTTATGTAGGAGGAGCGGAGATGAATGTAGCCGTTGCCTTCAGCAATCTTGGAGGACAGGCGCGGACTTTAACAGCTCTTCCTGATAATGCAGTGGGAAGAATGGCGCGGGCCGCTCTCCAGAAAGAGGGTGTTGATACATCCTTTATTTCCAGCCAGGGATCACGGGTAGGATTGTATTTTGTGGAAAAAGGAACATCAGAAAGGCCGTCAAAGGTGACCTATGATAGAGAACATTCCTCTTTTTCTGAATGGACGCCGAATACAATAGATTGGGATGCACTTTTTGACGAGGTCGGAATGCTTCATACAACAGGGATAACGCTGGCTCTTGGGAATAAAGCAAGACAGGCAGCCATTGAAGTAATCAAGGAAGCCTCCCGAAGAAATATACAGATCAGCTTTGATTTTAACTATAGAAGTAAATTATGGACGATCAGTGAAGCAAAGGAAGCTTTTCAGGAGATTCTTCCTCATGTAGATATTTGCTTTGGAAGTTCCAAAGATTTAACTCATATTCTGGGATATAAAAAAGAGAGCAATCGAATATGATCGCTGCTTTTATAAATTATAATATTAGCTGTTTTGCTTCTATGAAGAGAACGACGGAGTCCAATACAAAACATACGCTGCAGGCCTCTATTATTGATAAACAAAAAGGCGAAGCTGATTCACCCCTGTTTTCTGTTACTATTCAGGATCGAATCGGAGGCGGAGATGCTTATGCGGCAGGCCTTTTATATCAATTTCTGCATTATCCCGCAGAAAGTCTGGAGCATCAAATTCAATTTGCAGCCGCGGCAGGCGTGTTGGCTCATTCTATAGACGGTGACGCATTTGTTCTAGAAAAAGAAGATGTAGATGCTTTTATTCAAAGTCAGGATGGCAGCGGAGTTGTTCGATAACTTAAGGAGGGTGACCTAATGGATATTGGATTTAGATGGTATGGAAGAGGTAATGACAGCGTAAGCCTTGCTGACATTCGGCAGATTCCCGGTACGTCTCAAATTGTATGGGCGCTGCATCACAAGCAGGCAGGCGAACGATGGGGAAAAGAGGAAATACGCGAGGAAGTAAATTATATTCAATCACACGGCTTTAAAGCAGAGGTTGTAGAAAGTGTAAACATACACGAAGACATTAAGCTTGGACTTCCTTCAAGAGATGATCATATTGATGCCTACATCGAAACGATCCGAAACCTTGGTGAGGCGGGAGTGAAAGTTATCTGCTATAACTTCATGCCGGTATTCGACTGGATCCGGACCGATCTGGCCAAGGAAATGGAAGATGGATCGACCGCGTTATTCTATGAGAAAAGCTTAGTAAACGATGTAACCCCGGAAAAGCTGGTGGAAAGAGTACTGCAGAATCCTGATTTCACTATGCCCGGATGGGAGCCGGAAAGGCTGGCTCATATTCAACAGGTGATTAAGCAGTATGAAGAGGTTACGGAAGACGATTTGTTTGATAACCTGCAGTTTCCTGGAACGCGTCATTCCTGTATGTAAGGAGCATGACGTCAAGCTGGGCGTACACCCGGACGATCCGCCCTGGCCTGTATTTAATTTACCGCGGATTGTATCCACTCACGAGCAGTTGAGACGTATCCTGCGTTTAGTAGATAGTAAATATAATGGTTTGACGCTTTGCAGCGGTGCGCTTGGCGCCCTCGAAAAGAACAATCTGCCTGAAATGATTGTTGAGTTCAAAGACCGCATTTCATTTGCCCACGTACGAAATGTCTATCGTTATCCAAATGGAGACTTTATTGAAACATCACACCGGGAGCAGGATGGATCTGTACCGATTACCGATATTATCAAAGCGTATCACGATATCGGATTTGAAGGCTGCATCCGGCCCGATCATGGACGTCACCTATGGAATGAAAGCTGCAGGCCGGGATATGGATTGTATGATCGTGCCTTAGGAATTATGTATATGCTCGGTATTTGGGATGAGAGAGAAAAGAGGAGGAATTAAGAATGGCAGCAGAACATAAGCAGTTGAAAGGAAAAACAGCAATTGTAACGGGCGGTGGCGGCGTACTGTGCGGAGAAATGGCCAGAGCACTGGGACGGCAGGGCGTGAAGGTAGCCGTTGTCAGCAGAAAGCTTGAAAATGCCCAGTCCGTAACAGACGATATCACCCAGGCAGGTGGAGAAGCAAAGGCCTATGCCTGCGACGTATTGGATAAAAAAGATATTGAACGAGTAAATGAGGAGATTCAAAAAGATTATCCTGTTTATGACATTCTAATTAATGGAGCCGGCGGCAATCATCCAGACGCTTCTACTTCAGAAGAGATATTTGGATGGGATGAAGTGGAAGATGCCAGTAAAAATTCCTTCTTTGATCTAAAAGAGGATGCGATCCGTCATGTATTTGATTTAAATTTTACTGGTGCTGTATTAAGCACTCAGGTATTCATGAGGCATATGTTCTCAGAGCAGGGAAGCACAGTCATTAACATCTCTTCCATGAGCGCACCAAGCCCAATGACAAAAGTAATGTCTTACAGTGCAGCTAAAGCAGGAATTGAAAACTTTACCCAGTGGCTTGCTGTTCACATGGCTAAAGAAAATATTCGCTGCAATGCTATAGCTCCTGGTTTTTTCTTAACCAATCAAAACAAAAAACTGCTTTTGGATGAGAGTGGAAATTATACGGCAAGGTCTAAAAAAATAATGGATCATACGCCAATGGAGCGCTTTGGCACTCCGGAAGATCTTCTTGGTACGTTGCTGTGGCTGGCAGACCCTGAATATTCAGCGTTTGTTACGGGCATTACTGTTCCTGTAGATGGCGGGTTCATGGCATATTCTGGAGTATAAGAAAGGGTGAAAACAATGAGTGCTAAATTAGAAACACTGCAGTCACTGCTTGAAAAAAGTTGTAGCTGTAATACGTGGAAATACAACAGAAGAAGCAGAAATGATCGCCCATGGTTCAGTAGATGGAGGTATTTCCATACTGGAAATTACGTACACTGTTCCCAACGCCTCAACGCTCATTCAAAAATTAAGCGACACTTACGGCAAAAAGGCTGTTGTTGGTGCAGGAACGGTTCTTGATGAAATCACTGCTCGTTTGGCAATTCTTGCGGGAGCCGCTTTTATTGTATCGCCAAGCTTTAATAAGGAGGTAGCGATTCTTTGCAATCGCTACCGGGTTCCTTATCTGCCTGGCTGTTACACGGCGGCAGAAATGATTGAAGCTCTGGAATATGGATCAGATGTGATTAAAGTATTTCCGGGCAACACGGTTTCTCCTTCTTTTATCAGCGGAATGAAAGGCCCGCTCCCGCAGGTTCAATTGATGCCTTCTGGAGGAGTTAATGCTGAAAATGCAAAAGAATGGCTCGATAAAGGAGCAGCAGCAATCAGTATTGGGAGCAGTTTATACCAGTCGACTAGAGAAAAAGTGGCGGAAGAAGCCGGACGAGTCATAAAAAATATTAAAGTCTAAGTCTTTAGACATTCAGGCGGGGAGGGTTTGCCATGAAGAAGGCGGGATGGCTGTCAGCATTGACAGCTTTACTTATTTTTGTAAGCGGATGCAGTCAAGAGACGCAGGGAGAAGAAGTAACCACCTGGAAGTTGAATCATTTCTCTGATACGAGTCATAACTGGCATAGAACAGCTGAGTTTTTTGCAGAAAGAGTAGAAGAAAACACAGATGGTCAGGTCGTTATTGATATTTATCCGAGCGGTCAATTAGGTGACGAAACAAACACAATCAATAGTATTCAATACGGCGCTATTGATTTAACTATTACTGGAGAAACACTTCAGAATTGGACACCAAATGCTATTTTGATGGCAACACCATATGCTTTTGAAAGTCAGGAGCACATGAGGAGGATTATTGAAGGAGATATAGGCAGAACAATTGAAGAAGACATTCAAAAAGATGCCGGTCTTACCCCACTACTTTATATTGAAAGGTCTCCAAGGAACCTCACATCAAATGCTCCCATACATTCTCCGGAAGATATACAAGGATTTGATATGAGAGTGCCGAATGTACCTCTTTTTGTAGATGTGTGGTCAGAAGCGGGTGCCAATCCTCAATTAATCAGCTTAAGTGAAGTTTTTACAGCATTGCAGCAAGGTGTTATTCAGGGCCAGGAAAACCCGAATGATTTGATTCAAAGTAATGGTTTTTATGAAGTACAGGATTATATTAATGAGACAGAACATGTCCGTTCATGGATTTATATAACAGTAGGCAATGAGCAGATGGAATCACTGCCGGAAGACCAGCAGCAGGGAGTACTCGAAGCGGCTGAAGATGCTCAGGAATTTGCAAGAGAGCTTTATGAAGAAGATGTGGAAACAGTGGAAAATACTCTTCGTGAAGAAGGAGTTCAATTTAACGAAGATGTTGACCAGGAAGCATTTCGCGAAGCAATGATCCCGGCGATTGAAGAAAATTTAGAGCCGGAGCAGCAGGAACTGTACAGGCAGATTCTAGAGGAAGGGGAGGATGAGAATTGAAATGGGCAGACACTCTGGATAAAACACTGAAATGTATAGCAGGAAGCTTGTTTGTCATACTTCTTGGAGTTGTTGTTTTGCAAATCGTTCTCCGCTACCTTCCTTTCTCATTTATTTGGACGGAAGAGTTAACAAGGTATCTTTTCGTTTATACAATCGCCGTAGCAGCTCCGCTTGCATTGAGGAGAGACGAATTTGTTAAGGTGGACTTATTTTTTAGAATACTGTCAGCTAAAAATAAAAAGATATATGAAAGCGCTATCCATATTTTGATATTAATTTTCAGCATTTTTTTACTTGTGGAAGGTATTCGTTTCTTTGCTTTGGGTACTTTATTTAGTTCTCCAACAGTGGGGGTTTTGATGAGTTATATATACGCTTCCGTTCCGTTGTTAGCTATCCTGCTGATTGTTTATTGTATTATCTCTATATTGGATCGGCGTAATGGCAGAAATGCGGAGGAGGAGTCATCATGACAGCTGTATTGTTGATAGGATTGTTTTTAATTCTGATGGGCATAGGGGTACCGATTGCTTTTAGTTTAGCTGTTTCCTCCCTAATCTACTTATTAATAAGCGGCGTTCCGTTGACCATTGTTCCACAGACAATGTTCGCTGGAATAAATTCTTTTGTTCTTCTTGCCATTCCTGCCTTTATTTTGGCAGGTAACCTTATGAATAATGGAGGAATTACAGACCGGATTATTCAATTTTCCAACGCTTCTGTAGGAAGAATAAGAGGGGGTCTGGGGTTAACTAACGTTGCTTCGTCCCTTGGCTTCGGAGGGATAAGCGGAACAGCGCTCTCTGATACAGCCAGCATCGGATCTGTAATGATTCCAGCTATGAAAAAACAGGGGTACGGTGCTGGTTTCTCTGCCGCCGTCACCTCCATGTCTTCTACTGTAGGCCCGATGATTCCTCCTTCCCTGCCTATGATTATTATTGGAACATTGGCCGGCGTCTCTATAGGCGATTTGTTTCTTGCCGGTGCGGTACCGGGAATTTTACTCGCTATTGGTTTTCTCATTGTAACGTACATCATTTCCGTTAAACGTCAATATCCAAAGGAAGAAGCACAGCCATTAAAGGCAGTATTGAAATCATTTTTGGGGTCTTTCTGGGCATTGCTGATGGTTATTATCATTTTATGGGGAATTCTGGGCGGTTATTTCACACCTACAGAAGCGGCCGTGGTAGCAGTTATTTATGCACTGATTATTGGAGGACTTATATACCGAGAATTAAAATGGAAGGAAGTTCCAAAAATTTTAGCAGACACTATTATTGCGACAGCAGCTATTCTTCTGCTGGTAGGCTTTGCTAATCTTTTTGGATGGATTTTAGTGAGTGAAGGTATTCCAACAGCTGTAGCTGAAAGCATACTGTCGATAACAGAAAATCCAATTCTTATTACGCTGCTTCTGCTGCTGCTTTTAATAGTAGTAGGTATGTTTTTAGAAACTATTGCAGCACTTACGATTCTTTTTCCAGTGCTTTTGCCTATCGCTACATCCATTGGTATGGATCCGGTGCATTTTGGTGTTGTTATGGTATTAACCTTGATGATTGGACTATCTACACCTCCGGTAGGAGTCTGCTTATTTGTAGCTTCTGATTTAGCAGATGTATCTATTGGGGAAGCCTTTAAAGAAATGATTCCATTTCTGGGAGTGGCCCTGATAGTGCTTTTATGTGTAAGTTTTATTCCGTCATTGTCATTATTTTTACCAGGTTTATTTGAATAGGAGGAACAAATATGAAAGCTATACGAGTAACGGAGCCCGGTACTTTGGAAATAGTGGAAGTGGAGAAGCCCGCTTTACAATCAGAAGAAGAAGTACTTGTTAAAGTAACGGCAGCAGGCATCTGCGGTTCTGATATGCATATTTATCATGGGAGCAATCCCTTTACCGTTTATCCTAGAGTGATAGGGCATGAAGTGACAGGCATAGTAGAGGAAACAGGTTCAGAGGTTACGGGTTTACAAAAGGGAGACCAGGTAGTACTGGAGCCAATTGAAAGCTGCGGCATCTGCTATGCATGTAGAAAAGGAAGACCAAATATCTGCAGGAAACTTGAAGTATACGGCGTGCATAGAGAAGGAGGAATGCGCGAATTTGTAACAGCACCGCAGAAAAACTGGCATAAGATAGATGACAGCATTAAGCCGGAACAGGCCGTTTTGGCAGAACCACTTACTATCGGAGCCCAGGCTACCAGCCGGGGGAAAGTAGAGCAGGGGGATACTGTCTTGATTATTGGAGCAGGACCGACCGGATTAAGCTGCCTGCAGATTGCCAAGGCCAAAGGAGCTGTGGTGCTGATATCTGATTACAATCAAGAAAGATTGAACTATGCAAAAAGCATCGGTGCGGATTATATCATAAACCCAGGGAATGAACCGCTGGAGGAAAGAGTTAAAGAAATAACAAAAGAGGAGCTTGCAAATGTTGTTATCGACGCTGTTGGAACAGCTAGAACGATAGAGCAGGCTGTAAGCCTGGCATCAGAAGCCGGCCGGGTAGTTAATTTAGGGTTCACAGATGCTGTGTCCAGCTTCACTTCATTATCTATTACGAAAAAAGAAATAGAATTAGTAGGGTCCCGTCTGCAGGCAAATAAGTTCCCTGAAATCATAAAGCAGTTAAACAATCATGAGTTAGATGCAGTTCCCTTGTGTCGCATACGTTTAATTTTACAGACGTTCATGAAGCATTCCGTCTTTTGCAGGATGATCCGGAAGCTGTCAGAAAAGCTGTTCTTTTATTTCCATAAACTCAGCTCATTAATTTATGAATGGAGGAATCGAATGCCTTCTTTACAGTGGTTGGAAGCCAAAGAGAAAACGCAGAAAAAGTTGATTCATAACGGTGTTGACAAAGAGCACGCTGCTACTATTGCAGACGTATTAATTCACGCTGATTTACGAAACGTCTCTTCCCACGGAGTTCTTCGTTTAGAGCATTATATTAATCGATTGAAAAGCGGAGGCCTTAACCCTAGTCCTGATTTTACATTTAAACAAACAGGGTATGTAACTGGAGTGCTGGATGGTGATGGTGGTTTCGGTCATGTGGTAGCTGAGCAGGCCATGAACGAAGCCATCCGCATGGCAGAAGAAAATGGTGTAGGTGTAGTTACAGCATACAACAGCAGTCATTGCGGTGCTTTGAGTTATTTTGTGAACAAAGCGGCAGAAAAGCGCTTGATTGGAGCAGCTCTTACTCATACCGATAAAGCGGTAGTACCTTTCGGAGGCAAGGAATCTTTTTTAGGTACTAACCCGATAGCCATAGGCGCTCCAGCTTTACAAGAAAACTCCTTTATCTTTGATATGGCTACTTCTAATGCAGCATTGGGCAAGGTGTTAAAGGCAGTAGATGAAAATGAGGATATTCCAGGAGACTGGGGTGTGGATAAAGATGGTGCAGCCGTTACAAATCCACGGGATGTTGTCGCCTTACTTCCATTTGGAGGACCGAAAGGCTATGGTCTTGGAGTGGTTGTTGATATCTTTTCAGGACTTTTAGCAGGAGCCGCATTTGGACCCCATATCAATAAAATGTATGGGGAATTGGATAAAAAACGAGAGCTGGGCCATTTTTTCTGTGCATTAGACCCTGCTTATTTTACAGACAAACAAGAGTTTTTAAAGAAGATGGATCAAATGATTCAGGAACTGCGGAATGCACCTGCCAAAGAAGGTGTAGAAAGGGTGTTTGTACCAGGGGAGCTGGAACAGATGAACGCAGAGAAAAACAAAGAAAAGGGTATTACAGTATCTGAGGAAACACTTAAATTTCTAAACAGTGAGGATTAAATAAAAAGCAAAAATCCCATCTTTCGGGATTTTTGCTTTTTTTATAATTAATAACAGTGCCCTGTCGTCCATTCATACATGAGCTGCACGGCCTGGTCAATGTCTTCCCAGCGCGACAGTTCAGCAGGATGATGGCTTTTGCCGCCGATGCTCGGCACAAACAGCATGACCGTTGGAATGAATTTGCTAATGTGCATGGCATCGTGTCCGGCACCGCTGAACATGGTGGAATAGGAAAAGCGCTGCTCGCGGCAGATGGATTCCAGCTCTTCCAGAAAAGGGAGGTGGAACGTAACCGGGGGCATGTAGGAAAGCGGTGCTTCCTCCCAGCTTCCCGGCTCCTGTGCCATCGTTTCTTCCACAAGTGTCATCATTTCTACAAGACGTTCGTCCAGCACCGTTTTATCCGGATGGCGGATATCGACGCTGAATGTTGTTTTTCCAGGTATCACGTTAATGGAAAAAGGCTCCGTTTTGATCTGCCCGAAGGTAATGGTCGTCTGATCTTCCAAATGAAGGATCCATTCATGTAGGGCAAGCATCACTTTCATAGCCATAATACCGGCGTCTGCCCGGGAGGCCATGGGCGAGGGACCGGCATGATCGGCATCGCCGACAATCGTGAATTCGTGCCACGACAGCCCTTGAATACCTCTAACGATGCCGATTTGTCTGCTTTTATCCTCCAGAACAGGCCCCTGTTCAATATGAAGCTCGAGAAAAGCATACGCCCGCTTTAGCCGGCTGGTTTTGTCTCCCAGCAGATCAAGCCGCTGGAGCTCCTGCTCTATCGTGATATGGTTCTGATCCGGGAGCTCCATCATTTTTTCAGTCGTATACGTGTCGGAAAGCACACCTGAAGAAATCATTGGAATGGGAAAACGGGCGCCTTCTTCGTTTGTAAAATTTACGAGCAGAAGCGAACGTCTCGGCTTTTGTCCGGTTTCAAGAACGGATTGAAGCACCTCCAGTCCGGCGAGAACGCCTAGGACCCCATCAAACGTACCGCCGTTTGGAACGGAGTCAAGGTGGGAGCCAAGTACAATCGGATCGAGCGCAGAGTCCGTGCCGGCAAGAAGGCCATACATGTTGCCCAGGTCATCCTGTGTGATGACAAGATCGAGCTCCTGCATCCACCCGCGCAAAACGTCTCTTGCCTGTTTATCTTCGTCACTGAGCGCAAGTCGTGATACTCCGCCGCTGGAAAGGGCACCAATGCCAGCAATCTGATCGTGACGGTCACGAATACGATCGACGTTGATACGATTGGTCATGAATGGTCACCTTCCCGCTTTTTCAATCCGCACCAATCTGCGAGAAAAGCAGCATATACCTTTGTTACCTGCTTCACGCTTTCCAGATCCACCCATTCATCGCCGCCGTGCATGTTGCCGCCAATTGGGCCGTAGCAGGTGGCAGGGGTATCGTAATATAACGTGTAAAACCTCGTATCCGTCGTTGCCGTAATCGGCTGGAAAGATAAAGCGTCTTTATGGATGGTTTCATGCGCCCGGCCGAGCGTCTCCATCATCGGGGAATCTTTCTCTACTTCCGCCCCTTCGGCGTGAAAGCCGAAAAAATATACATCAGGCGGATGGGAAGCAAGCCACTCGTCCTCTTTCACGTGATCCAGCACCCATGCTTGCAGCTCTTTCTTTATGGCAGCGGGATCCTGGCCGGGAAACAGTCCGGCCCGGCCTTCAATGACGGCTTCAGCCGGAACGCTCGAAGGCCAGTCGCCGGATTGAATCGTGCCGATATTAATGTTTAACGGATGGGGATGGTTCTTATAGGCATCCGGGCGGTCCCGTTTGTTGATCATCTGTTCGTAGCTTTTCAGCGCTTCAATGACTTTGTATGATTTTTCAATCGCGTTTACGGCTTCGCTGGCCCGCTCTGTATGCGCACCGGCGCCGAGGACCGTAATGCGGAACCAGACAACGCCTACCTGAGAGGTGGAGGCTTTCATTCCAAATGGCTCCGGAATAAGTACGGCGTCCGAGTGCCACCCTCTGTCAAGCGCTGCGAGCGCTCCGTTACCGGTGCACTCCTCTTCAATAACCGTCTGCAGCATAAAGGGCGCATCCGGCTCGTAGCCTGCTTCCCGAATAGCCCGGTAGGCAAAGATCATGGCAGCGGCGCCGGATTTCATATCCTGCATGCCCCGGCCATATAGCTTATTGCCCCGCTGAACAGGGTCCCATGGGTTCGTTGACCAAAACCGAAGCGATCCCGGAGGAACGACATCAATATGACTTTGAAACAGAAGACTGCTGCCGCTGCTGCCATGGCTTTTAGAAACGGCTGCGACGACCTCCCGTCCATCGTAAGGATGCTCCGGAATCGAGAAGCCCGGATGGGTGGAAAGCTTTTTCACGTCCGGCGTGAAACGGTCGACTTCCATGTCGAGCGTTCTTTCCAGGTAATCGGCGATATAGGACTGCAGCGGCTGTTCATTGCCCAGCGTAGAAGAGAAGCGGCCGATTTCTTTTAAAAAATCAAGCTGTTCCTCCCAGTGATTATCAATGGCTTGATGAATATCGGTGAGAGCGTTCTGTAAATGAGGCATTGTACATTTCTCCTTTTATAGTGGGATTTAAAAGCCTAGCATCATAAGGAAGTAGCCCCAGACAATCGCGGCAATGAACACAAAGCTGATGCAGATAATCATAGTTTGCTTGTACTGCTTCTTCAGCTGAGCGAGACCATCCGGACGGCTGGCAAAGTCTTTGATCGTGATGCCGGACATGCTTGTCTGTTTCATTTTTTTGTAAAAAGCCTGTTCATGAGCAGAAGGGCTCGTAGTGAAGCCGACAATAAACAGTGTCAGTACACCGACCGCAAAGGCTACCATTAACGAATCAATATGAATCGGAAGCGTCATAATATCTCTTCGGACAAGCTCATCTACTACAATAAAAGCGGTAGTTCCGGCCGTCATACTGCCAATTGCCGCCTGACTGTTCATGCGTTTCCACTCCAGCCCGCCTACAACGGTAGGAAGCCAGCCGACGCCGAAAATCGCCCCGGCATAAATGGAAATCCAGTAAATGGCTGCCGGCTGCATAATAGCAATCACACAGACAATTACTGCTACAAAAACCTGAGCGTAGCGGCCGACACGCAGGCTGCGTTTTTCGCTTAATTTCTTATCAAATAAATGTTCATATAAATCGCGGGCAAGGGCAAAACCCGTCAGTACAAACAGGGTGGAAGCTGTGGACATAATAGAAGCCATCAGGCCGGCGAGACCGAGTCCGCCCAACGCCTCCGGCACATGGTTCATAAAGCCGATAATCATGACGTTGTCCGTTGTCTCAATGCCGGGCTGGATAACCTGCATGCCGCCTGCGGCAAGAAAAACGATGACCTGCATAAACGGCGCGAGAAATACGCCGATTACGGCAGCTTTTAAAATAACAAAATCGTTCTTAGCGGGAAATACTCGTGAAACAAGAGCAGGGGTGCAGGAAAAGAACAATATCCAGACGAGAAACTGGGAAATAGACCAGCCCAGCGGCCGCTGTTCGGCTCCGCCGATCGTCCAGTAAAAGGGAATCGTTTCACTTAATGCTTTCATGTTATCAAAGCCGGCCTGGCCAATTAATAGAGGGGCAATCAGGCAGGAGATGGCAAGCATCGTGAACAGCATAATCGTGTCAGTCACGACCACGCCGTACATGCCGCCGAGTGCACAGAATACGAGCAGTGCCAGCGTGAACAGTACGATCATGAGAGGAAAGGAAATGCCGGTCACCTGGCTCAGTACAAGACCCGCTCCAATAAGCTGGATGACGCCGTAGCCGAGCAGGCCGACAATCATAATAATAAGGGCGATAATGCTGACCGTTTTATTTTTTAAAACGCATTTCGAAAAAGTCGGGCATGGTCATACAGCCTAATGCTTTCATTTTGCGGCCTATGTAAACGACGGCAATCAAGGTGCCGATCCAGGCTCCAAAAGAACCGAGGGCAGCAATAACGAGAGGCCCTTCAGCGTAGGACTGCCCCGCAATGCCAAGGAGCGTAACGGCACTTAAATATGTAGCGCCAAGCGTACCAACGATCAATAGTGTGGAGCCCTTTTCTCCCATCACATAGAAGTCGGATTTTTTTTAACAAGTCTGGCGACGAGGCCGCCGGCTACTACATAAAAGATTAGTACAACAAAAAATATCGTCGTAGTCACTCGGTACCGCTCCTTTCTGATTCAGGCTGCTGCCCGGAATTTTTTTGTTCCTGCTCCATTTTCCGGATGGCAGGCAGGTATTTTCTTCTTAAAATAATGACAACAATAACGGAAGAAATAAGAGTCGTTAAAAACGCATTTAAAAACAATACGAATACATCAATATTCATTACGTTCACCTCCAGGTTCGTTCTACCCTTATACATAAGCAAGAAGCGTGCCAACTTCTATGAGGTTTATCAGCTTTTGAACCCTGTTTTGACAGGGCATTGCAGAATCGGTACACTGAAAAATAGAAAACGGTTGTCATATTCGGTTCGATTGAACCAAATATGATTCGGAATTATGGATCATTTTGAATAAATGAATCAATAACGGTTCAAAATGAAAGAATAATCTAAAAATTTATAATTATCTGCAGTAAGGAGGGAAAAAAATGAATCTGAAAACATTGTTTGAGACACCGATGATAAAAGATCTATTCAATGCGCTGGAAGATGGTTTTTATTTTTCAAATGGAAAGGGAGAAACGCTCTGGAATAACGATGCGAGCGAAAAAATACTTGGATCGAAAAGAGAAGAATTGAAAGGGAAGAATGTGTGGGAACTCGAAGGCAGGGGGATTATGAATCCGTCTATTACGAAAATGGTGCTCGAGGCAGGAGAATCCGTTAGTTCAGTGCAGACGACCTGGCAGGGCCGGCAGTATTTTGTGAGCGGCTATATTATTCCGTGGAAGGAGGACAAGCTGGTCATTGTAGTTTCCCGGGATATTACAAAAGACATGCAGACGACCAAACAGCTCGAACAGGCTGAGAATCTGCTTCGTTTTTACAGCCAGGAAGTCCGGGGCATACGTCTGCAGCGGAATAAGGAAAAGGGAGAACAGTTTACCGGAAAAAGTAAAGCATTCACGAATACATTGGACTTATTAAAGAAAGTGGCTGCGGTAGACACGACTGTCCTCTTATCTGGTGAAACAGGGGTAGGGAAAAGCTCGGCCGCCGGTAAAATTCATGAATTCAGCGATCGGCACGAAGGACCGTTTATCTCTATTAACTGCGGATCCATTCCCGAAGCGTTAATGGAATCCGAGCTGTTCGGCTTTAAAAAGGGATCATTTACAGGTGCTTATCAAGGCGGGAAGGTCGGTCTCGTTGAGCTCGCCGATAAGGGGACGCTTTTTCTGGACGAAATTGGAGAAGTGCCCATGCACATCCAGTCGAAGCTTTTGCAGCTAGTACAGCATAAAACGTATCTGCCGATTGGTGAAACGGCGCCGCGGACCGTCGATGCCCGGATTGTAACGGCAACAAACAAAAATTTAAAAGAGATGATTTCCCGTCAGGCCTTCCGCGAGGATTTATACTACCGGTTGAACGTGCTGCCTGTACATCTTCCGGCTCTGCGCCACCGAGGAGAGGATATTTATCCGCTGCTGCAGGTGGCTCTTGATCGTTTCAACAGCCAGCATGCAAAACAGCGGCGCTTTACTTCCGCGGTTTTGAAACTGCTGCAGGATTACTCATGGCCTGGGAATATCCGCGAACTGGAGAATGTTGTGGAGCGAATGGTCATTACGGCAGAGGAAGACGACATGAATACCAGTGACCTGCCTGATGATATTATCCGGGAGGTATCGGGAGGCAGATACTCCTTTGCCGATGGTGCAAATCGGACGCTGGCGGAGGCCGTGGAGGAACTGGAACAGAAGATGATTCTTGAAGCCGAAGCAAAGCATTCCTCTACCCGAAGAGCAGCTGCGGCACTTGGTTTATCCCAGTCTTCTTATATGCGCCGCAAAAAGAAATACATCGTAAATTGAACCTTCTTTTCTTTTCGGCGGAAGCGTATAATAATGAAAAAGGGTATTTTTTTCCAAATTTAAACATGAGGGCGGGGGAAATATGAGAAATAATATATGGTGGGTCGTTCTGATTATTGTTATCGTCGGCGCCAATTTATTATCCTCTCAGGCTGGTATTAGTCTTGGATTTCTTATCTGGCCGGTCATTGCTTTTGGCCTTGCTTATTATTTTTATAAGGGAGGAATGGGCTGGCTTTCGTTATTATTTATCGGGCTTGCAGTTATTCACCTGGCCCGTCATCTAGAAGGAATGTTTTTTGTGTTCGTTATTGCAGCTATTCTTGTGGCAGCGGCAGTGGCAGGTGGAATGTTTATTTATTCGAGACGCAATCCGGTCGTAGATATTGACAGGGACCTGCCGGGAGGGCGGATTGAAGAGGAAAAAGAGCCTGCAGACACCCCGTCAGACATGAAAGAAAAAAAGATGCTGATGGGAGAAATCAAATGGACAAAAATCCCGTTCACGCTGCCGTCTACAGCGATTGAATTTTTTATTGGAGAGGTCGTCATTGATTTATCCAAAGCGGAAGTGAAAGAAAAGGATTTACATCTGCACATAAGAGGCGGCGTCGGTGAAATAAAAATATTCCTCCCTGACACATGGGATGCGGATGTTCAGACAAAAGTAGGGATAGGCGAAGTCAACATGCTCAAGCAGAAGGAAGGCGGCATGTTCTCCAATGCTCACTTTGAACACCGGGCGCCCACGGATCCGGAACACAGGCTGTATCTCCAGGCTGATATAGGCATTGGGGAGATCGTCATTAAAAAAGCAAGATGGTAATCCTAAAACGCTGAAAGGGTTTGTCCCAAAACTACTTTTTAAAAACGTTGTCTTTTCTTTCCGATATAAAAAGGGAAGTTAAACAAAGCACCTCGTATCCCTTTTATAAGGAATAAGAGGTGCTTTTAAAATAGCATAACTATTTTTTAAATATGATTTATATGGAAAATCATCAAAATAACCAGACGCCGACTCTGGCAGAACAGTCATCGGTGAAGTAAAAGAGGTGTTTTTTCTCTTTAGCTGAGGTATGGCCTGCCGAAAGCGTGCGTCTGGTAGAAATCTTTATTTTTCATTAATATTCTTTTAAGACAGCCCCCTGTTTATTAGTACATCAGGTGCATAAAGAAGGCAATAACAGGAATGGCGATTAATGTTCTCTGGAAGAAGCATACGACCAGCTCCCAAAGTTTAATCGGCAGGCGGGTAGCGTTAATGACGACAATAGATTCTGAAAAGAAAATGATTTGAACCAAAGACAATGTGGTTACAAAATAAATGGCTCCCGGTTCCAGAATACTAAGCTCCCCGGCAATTAAGAGCACTGGAAGAAACATCTCTGCAATTCCTACCGGAATGGAAGGCGCGATGAGTGCAGCATTCGGAACATTCAATAACTCCAAAAGAGGGATAAAGGGAAGGCCGAGCCAGTTGAATACGGGCGTGTATTCTGCCACGATCAGACCGGTTATGCCAATAGAAGCGAGCATTGCCAATACTTTTGGAAGAACGGCCAATGCCCCTTTTAAACTAACCTTCATTTCATGAAGCAGAGAATCAGCGGAATAAGCTCTTTTGGCAGCTCTCGAAATCCCTCTCGGAAGAACAGCCAGTTCAAACTTTGCTTCATTGGACCTTTCTTCCTCTGACTGCATACTGCCGTCATAGTAGCGGTCGGTCTGTCTGGATAGAGGCGGAATCCGGATCATAAAAAATGAAATAATAAACGCGATCAGAAGCGCCGTGAAATAGATTTGAATAAAATCACTGCCCATTTCAGCGGTGTTAATAACTAAAATGGCGAAGCCGACGCTGACTGCACTAAAGCTTGTAGCAATAGCAACGGCTTCTCTTTTTGTATATATATTCATTTTATACAGATTGCTCGTAATTAAAATGGCAACAGAAGAAGAGCTGATAAAACTTGCAATTGCGTCGATAGCGCTTTTTCCCGGTACCTTAAACAAGGGACGCATAATCGGCTCCAGAAGAGAACCGACAAAATCCAGAGCGCCGTAATTAAGCAGCAGAGGCATTAATATAGCTGCTATCGGTATAATCCAGGCAACCGTAAGAACAATAGAAGGAATCACGGTGCCGCCGGTACCCTCTCCAACTATCCATTCTGGTGCAGTAAATCCCGACAGGCCGACATGCAGTACATAAATGTTAACGTAGAAAGCACCCAATAAATAAAAGAACGTATGAACAGCCGTATCGTGTTGATAATAAGATTGAAGTGATTTATTTTTAAATGACCCCACGTGAGCGTAAGTGCTGAGAAGAGAATGCACCGTTATAAGCAGTGCAACGCCCCATAAGCTGAAGGGACCTGACACGGCTAGAAAAAAGTTATAAATATAACCAAAAACGACGTCCACTTGTCCGTCTATTGTGATAGGAACAAAAAAGCAGATAACCGCAGTCAATGAATAGAAAATAGATTTACTTAATCCAGTGCGGAACATTTTCTTATCCATTTCTAATTGATCCAGGTCTTTTCCTTCTGTAGAGCTTTTAATGTCATGTTTATCAAAAGCCGTTTTTTCTCTGGTATCTGCTGTTTGTTGTTTCATGAGCTTCCTCCTCTTATTTTGAAAGATAAATAACGAGGAATAACAGAAGCTCTCCAAAACGCTCTCTCTTACTTTATTTTTCTATAGGCAATCATGGACATAAATTCAAAGCATACATTAGCACCCAGGTAAGCCGTAATCTCTGCATGATCATAAGCGGGAAGAACCTCCACCATGTCGAAGCCGACAAAATTGATGTCTTTTACTTTTCGAATAAGATCCAAAGCTTCAAAAGAGGTGAAACCGCCCACTTCAGGCGTACCGGTGCCGGGTGCATAAGCAGGATCAACAAAATCAATATCAAAACTAAAAAATGCTTTGTGATCGCCGACCCGTTCCCGAATCATTTGGCCTATTTTCTCAAAGCCAAGCTCTCTAACTTCGTGGGCAGGAATCAGCTTTAGACCGAGCCTGGCCGCTTCTTCAAATTCATCAGCAAAGTAAAGGGAGCCCCGCATCCCGATTTGAATGGATCGGGAAGGATCAATCAGCCCTTCCTCAATAGCGCGGCGGAAAGGAGTGCCGTGGTTATGTTTTTCTCCGAAAACCGTGTCATTAATATCTGCATGTGCATCGTAATGAACTAAAGCGACCGGCCCGTGCTTTTTCGCAATGGCCCGAAGTTCGGGAAGGACGATAGAGTGGTCGCCGCCTATAGTAATTGGTATCGAATCATGGCTTAGTATGGTATCGAGCTCCCTTTCAATACTTTGAAAAGTTGGTTCCATATACCCTGGAACAATAGGAATATCGCCGTAATCTCCTCCTTCGAGATGCTCGAGCACATTCACTTTCAGCTGAACGTTATTGGGCTTGATCATCGCAGAAATTGTACGTACGGCATTAGGTCCAAAGCGCGAGCCTGTCCGAAAGGAGGAGGCAGTATCAAAAGGAACTCCAACTATAACAAAATCCGTATTCTCTGCAGTTGTTACGTGAGGCATCCTCATGAAATTCCCGGTGTTGGAAAATCGGGGAGAGGTTAATCCATTCGTCGTTGAGTTGTTCATATCTCATCCTCCTTTATTTAATGATTAGTAACTGCAATTATCGTGCCATCATTAAATCCCGTTACATAAAGGGGGAGTAATAAAAATAGGAAGCAGAAGTGCCTTCCAGATATTTCAATTCCTTTTTAAAAGCTGGGAATAGGGAATAAGAAAAGAAGGCAGAAATGCCTCTGGAGGATTTTCTGCCTTCTAGATATTTCCTTTTTCGGGAAAGGGAATAGCATGTTTCTTGAACTTGCGCCGTATGGTGCTTCTATCCAGCCCAAGCCAGTCCGCGGCTTCTTTCGTATCACCGGATGCAGCGGCTATTTTCGTTAGTATGTTTTTTTCGTAGCGTTCCATCAGTTTCTTGAGCGAAAGCTGCTGCTCCAGAAGCAGCTGGGAATCTTCCGTTCCACCTGAATGAAGGATAAGGTCAGGCAGTTCTTCTTTACTGATTAAGTCTTCTTTAGAGGTAACGACTAAGCGTTCAATGATATTTTGAAGCTCTAATATTCCCGGGCCAGTCATAGCTGGTGAATAATGAAGAGCCTCCTGCTGTATTTCTTTTTTTAAATGATACCTTGTATTAAATTGTTTTAAATAATAAAAAACAAAAGGCAGAATTTCTTCTGTGCGTTCTCTTAAGGGAGGAATGAGAAAAGGAACTACATTCAGCCTGTAGTATAAGTCTTCCCGGAAGGTTCCTTCCTTTATCATTTCTTCCAGATTGCGGTGAGTTGCAGCGATAACGCGAATATTGATTGGCCGCGGGGACTGTCCGCCGACAGGGATAAAGGTTCTTTCTTGAATAAGCCGCAGCAGTTTAGGCTGAAGCTGAATAGGAAGCTCGCCAATTTCATCTAAAAATAAGGTGCCGTTTTCAGCAAGCGCTACCATCCCGGGCTTGCCTTCAGAAGCAGCGCCGGTAAAGGCTCCTTTCACATAGCCGAATAATTCCGATTCCAGGAGGTTTTCAGGGATGGCGGATACGTCTATTTTAATAAAAGGACCATCGGCCCGACGGCTGTTCTTATGAATATATTTAGCGATAACACCCTTCCCACACCGGACTCTCCAAACAGCAGAATGGTTGAATCGACGTCTGCTACGCGGGAGGCTATCGAAAAAATATTCTGCATTTTTTTGTTTTTAACCACAGTATCGGGAAGAGCGAGTGTTTTGCTTCGAAGCATTTGAAGCTCTTCTTTAATGTATTCTACTTTTTTCACTTCATTACGAAGTTTGTTTAATTCCGTAATGTCGCGTGCATTCACTACTACTCTGTAAAGACGGCCGTCTTTAAAAAAAGGCGTGCCGGTTGCTAATACTTCTTTATCGTTGTTGACCGACTGCGTAATTGTAACCGGCTTTTGCAGTTTAAGAACTTCCATTGCGGCCGATTTCGAGTACAATGACTGATCCACCATCTCCTTCATGCTCTTCCCTAAAAGCTGTGAAGGGGAGATACCGTCAATTGTTTCGCTGGATCTGCTCATTCTTAACGTTGTTCCTTTTTCATCGGTTACCTGCACCACATCATGGGATGTTTCAAGAATCATTTCATATTCTTCATTGATTTCTTCCAGATGTTTCTGCTTCGAACGAAGCGATTGAGAGACTTGGAGAATCTGCCGAAGATGAAGCAGGGATATAAATCCAGCATATGTACCGTCTGAACCCACCACGGGCAGAATGGACTGCTTAAGATCAACGTATGTTTCCAGCAGGTCTTCAGGGTGGGCACAAATGATAGGATCGGCTGAAGAACCGCTGGAAATAGCGGGAAGACCGCTGCTTTCCAAATCGGACAGAGAAAGTATATTTACCACTTTTTCCTTTTCCAGGACAGGAAGCGTACATGTATCATGATCATAGTAATATGTTTTTAATGTTAAAAGGGACATGCTGCCGGCAGGAAGATATCCTTCACTTAATACAATATCGCTGAAATGCATGAGCGCCTCCTAAGTTTTATTATTAAACCTATTATAGTACGGGAATAAAAGAGGGGTGTAGACAAAGCGCTTGAACTTTTCAATAAAATAGAGAGCTTGGACCGATACTAAAGATTCTGATTATATGATTTACTATAAGTTAGGAGGTTTTTCTGATGAAAAAAGCAGGTATTGGTTTGACAGCTGCTCTTACTGCAGGAATTCTCTTATGGCCGCAGGCGGCAGAGGCTCAAGGAGCCTATGGAGATAAAGCAATGGAGCATATGAACTATTTGTCCCAGGACATTGGTGAACGTTTGGCAGGGACAGAAGGCGAACGCGAAGCGAAAGCATACATAGAGACAGAGCTGGAAGGCATGGGGTACGAAACAGAAACCGAGGCATTTACGTTTACGAGAGATGGGGAAGAACTTGAATCTGAGAACCTTTCTGCCGTAAAGCCAGGAAAATTCAAAAAGGAAATCATCGTTGGGGCGCACTATGATACTGTTGCGCAAGTCGAAGGCGTGGATGATAATGCCTCCGGTGTAGGCGTGATGCTTGAGACAGCTGAGCGTCTGGAGGGCATTGACATACCCTTTACGGTCCGGTTTGTTGCCTTTGGTGCAGAAGAAGGCGGATTGAACGGGTCGGAGCAGTATGTAGAAGGCATGTCCAATAAAGAAAAAAATAATACGCACGCGATGATCAACCTCGACAGCCTGGCTGCCGGTGATCAGATGTATGTATACGGAGGCGAAGGCAGAAGCGGCTGGTACCGTAATTTTGCCCAGCAGCTGGCAGAGGATGCGGGTGTTGATATACAGACCAACCCAGGCCTGAATCCTGAATATCCGGAAGGGACGACCGGGCTGTGGAGTGATCATGCCCCATTTCAGGAGGCTGGTATTGATATCGGCTATTTTGAAGCAACCAATTGGAAAATAGGGGAACAGGACGGCTATACGCAGACAGAAAAACACGGAGCGATCTGGCATGAGCCGGAAAAAGATAACCTTGCATTTATCGAGTCTGAATTTCCCGGCCGGATGGAAACAAACCTCTCCGGTTTTTCCGAAGTACTTTCCGAATCACTAACCGAAATGGAGCCGCGTACGAAAGCCCATTATCAGCAGTGGAAATAAGACAGCGGCACCAGCAGAAATGCTGGTGTTTTTTTATGCAAAAATGCAAAAAGAATTGTCGGAAAGAGAAGAAGGAGGTATGTTTAAAACAAGGAAAAGCCTCAAGAAAAATCTTCATCATACGGTCATTCTACTTGTTGTTTCCAGAAAAAACATGAATGGAGTGCTGTGAAATGAACATAAAAAATGTGTACCTTTATGTCTTTAATACGATGGCAGATTGGGAATATGGATATGTTACGGCTGAGTTGAATTCGGGACGGTGTTTTAAAAAGGGTACAAAACCGTTGAACGTAATCACAGCAGGAGCGGACAAAGAAATGATTACTACAATGGGAGGAGTAAGTATAAAGCCAGAACTTTCTATTGAGGAATGTTTAGCTGAACAGGGAAGCTTGTTCATTCTGCCAGGAGGGGACACGTGGGGCGGCAGCATTCACGAAGCTGCTATGAAAAAAATCAGGGAGGCCATACAGGCCGGCGCTGTCATTGCGGCGATCTGCGGAGCCACGATAGGTCTTGCTCAAGCTGGGTATCTTGATACGAGAAGACATACAAGCAATGACCTGGATTACCTAAAGATGGTCTGCCCGGGTTACAAAGGAGAAGCGTTATACGAAAGGGAACCCGCTGTAACGGATGATAACGTTATTACCGCATCAGGAATAGCTCCTTTGGAATTTGCCAGGGAAGTACTGAAGAAAATGGATGTCTTTACACCAAATACGCTGCATGCATGGTATTACTTGAATAAAACGCATAAACCTGAATATTATTATCAATTAATGGAAGCAACGAGCTGAATTGTTCCTAAAACAAATTTTATTAAAAACTGAATTTTATGAATATTGGGAGTATACTAGTGGTGTATCGTTTTCCGTAATTATAATAGAGAGGTTGGTGTAAGGATGAGTAAAACAGCTGTTATCACAGGTTCGGGTCAGGGAATAGGGAAAGGTATCGCTCTTCGGCTGGCAAAAGACGGATTTAATATTGTTATTAGTGATATTGATGAAAAAAAGCAGCAGATGTAGTGAAGGAGATTGCTAGTGCGGGAGGCACAGCTGTATCGGTCAAAGCGAATGTGACCAGCAAAGCTGACATTCACCATCTTGTCCAGCAGAGCGTTCATGAGTTTGGAAGCGTGGATGTATTTGTAAACAATGCCGGCATTGATCAGGTTGCCCTTTATTACATGCAACAGAAGATGATATAAATACTATTTTCAATGTAAATGTGAATGGAACAATATACGGCATTCAGGAAGCCGCCGAACAAATGAAAAAACAGGGTGGAGGCAAGATTATTAATGCCTGCAGTATTGCCGGTCACAAAGGATTTGCTTTGCTTGGAGTTTATTCAGCCACCAAATTCGCAGTGCGCGGCCTAACCCAGGCTGCGGCACAGGAGCTGGCACCAGAAAAAATTACGGTTAATTCGTACTGCCCAGGTGTCGTCGGCACCTCGATGTGGGAACGGATCGATGCCAGGCTTGTTGTGGAGATGGGGCTTGCAAGCTCCGGAGATGCCTTTAAGAAATTCACAGAAGGAATTGCGCTTGGACGGGCCCAGACGCCGGAAGACGTGGCTAACTTTGTGTCCTACCTCGCATCTCCAGACTCTGATTATATGACCGGGCAGTGCGTGCTCATTGATGGAGGCATTTTATACAACTAATAGAAAAAAACGCGGATCGTTAACTAAACGATCCGCGCTTCTTTTATAAAAAATATAGTAGTGATATTAAGCAGCTGTACGACATGCTTCAGCACAGTCAAAGCAGGCTTTGGCACACTGCTGGCAGTGATCATCATCATGCTTTTCACATTCTGCAGCACATGCTTCACAGATAGTAGCGCAGATAGATGCCAATTCTTTAACAAATGGGCTTTTTCTTGTGATTGCCTGTTCCAAATAGCCGCATATATCAGCGGACTCTCTTGCCAGACGGATACATCCGGTCATCGCTGTAACATCGTCTTCCTGCAGACACTCATTGAAGCAGTTGTTGGCTGCAGTCATGCTGTCGTGAAGCGTGCGAAGCAGTTCCTCGTATTTTTCCTGAGCCATAGTACATTCTCTCCTTTAAAAAGCATGATATGCTCTCTATTACCGGAAAGAAAGTAAGTAAAACTACTTTATAGACCCATGGAAAGATACTTTGTTTCTAAATACGGAGCAATTCCTTCGCTGCCGCCTTCTCGTCCTAGCCCGCTTTCTTTCATTCCGCCAAAAGGTGCTTCTGCAGCTGACGGGGCTCCGTCGTTCCACCCGACAATGCCGTAGTGAAGACGCTCGTGGAGATAATGGCCGGTACGGTAATTTTCCGTAAAAAAGTAAGCCGCGAGACCAAATGGAGTATCGTTGGCCATGTCGATCGCTTCATCAAGAGTGGTAAAAGAAACGATAGGAGCAACCGGTCCGAAGGTTTCTACATGCATAATATCCATCGATGAATCTACGTTGGTAAGTACCGTTGGGTGAACAAAATAGGTATCTGCTTCTGTATCTTCCTCGTAACGGGCGCCGGTAAGTACAGAGGCGCCTTTTGCTTTTGCATCTTCAATCTGGCCCTTTACCTTTTTGAATCCCTGGGCGTTAATAAGCGGACCAATATCCGTTCCTTCTTCCAGGCCGTTACCCACCTGAAGTGCCTCTGCTTTGGCAGCAAGCTTGGCTGCATACTCTTCAAGCACGTTTTCCTGTACAAAAATACGGTTGGCGCAGACGCACGTCTGACCGGCGTTTCGGAATTTGGAAGCCATGGTGTGCTCGACCGCGAGATCGATGTCCGCGTCTTCTGCTACGATAAGCGGCGCATGGCCGCCGAGTTCCATAGACACATGTTTAACTGTATCGGCACTGTTTTTAATTAACAGTTTGCCGACCGGAGTCGAACCTGTAAAGGTGATTTTGCGGATGAGCGGGCTGCTCGTGAATACCTCGCCTATTTCGGCACCATCGCCGTTCACAAACTGAAGCACATCTTCGGGAATGCCGGCTTCATGGCCGAGACGCACGAGTTCGATGGCGGTCAGAGGTGTATTAGGGGCGGGCTTAATTACAAAAGTGCAGCCTGCTGCGAGAGCCGGAGCCGCTTTTCTTGTAATCATCGCAGCCGGGAAGTTCCAGGGAGTGATCGCAGCAACCGGACCAACCGCTTCTTTCGTAACATATAATCGTTTATTCGCGGCTCCCGGAAGCGTTTTTCCGAATATGCGCCGTGCTTCCTCGGCGTAATATTCAATATAATTTGCCGCATAAATCACTTCACCGCGTGCTTCCTTTAACGGCTTTCCGTTTTCCTTTGTAATAAGAGAAGCAAGCATGTCCTGATTTTCCAGAATAAGTTGGTGCCATTTTTTCAACAGACCGGCGCGGTGGGAAGCAGCCTGTCGGGACCACGCAGGAAACGCTTCGTGCAGACGTGTAACGGCCGCTCCCACCTCTTTTTTTGAATGAAGCGGAACGTCCCGGATGGCCTCTCCGGTAGCCGGGTTTTTGATCGTAACAGTCGATGACATACATAACTCCTCCTTCTTCTTAATACTCTTTATTATCCCGTTATTTGGTTGGATAAAAAGAACCAAATTGAAAATATTTATGGTACCAGGAAAAACCGCCGGTCTATAGACCGGCGGTGCAGAGAAATCGTTTTATTTATTGGATTGATTATATTCTTCCAAATCGGACTGTCGGAGCGAAAACCCCTGAAATCCGAAGGGCGGTCGGGGTCGGTGAATACCCGGCCTTCGTCGGAGCTGGTTTCGTCTACGATTAATTCCCATGTCCGATTGTTAGATTCGAAGGACACTTCGGCAAGCTGTGGGAAACGCTCCAATACGCGCAGGCCGATGTAATAGATCAGACTTTGAATACTCGGGGAATTCAATTCGTGAAAGAGCGTACGTGCGATTCCTGCGACCTGCTCGGAGCTGACGTAGCTGTTAAGGTAATCACGGCGGTCATTATAAATCCAGTTGATATCAAGATAAATGAAAAGGGGGCGATCCGTCGTTTCCGGAAGAGTCGTGTATTCATCTTTAATGTATCCCTGAAACGAACTGCCCTTTACTTTAATTAAATGAAGATCCTTTACTCCACTTTGGCGGGACGCAATGGTGTAGTCTTTCTCTGTGCTGCGCTCGGTTTCAAGCGAGGCGACCGGAAGTTCCCGCTCCTTTTCGTCAAACACAAGCGGGCTTTTCCGGATACCGGATTCATTACCTATATCTACTTCGTTAAACAGCTTCTGCACAGCAGATACCACAATGCCGTCAATATGGCTGTAAGTTTCATAAAAGCGGGCGCTGATATATTCGAGAAAGCCCTCCATTGTAGATCCTTCATAGCTTCCTGCATGGCGGAGAATAAAATTTTTCATCGAATCCGTCGCAATCACTTTCGAATTGTCACCTTCTGAAAAAGAGCTGAAAAATGCTTCTCCTTTTAAAGCAATTTGAATATCCATCGCAAAAATAATGTTACTTCGTCCTTCAAAGGAAGACTCGGGAATCGGCTGAATGTTTTCCAGAGGGGAAGCAAAGGTACGGTAGACAAACACATCTCCTTTTCCATAGTACATCGTGCGGTTCTGTTCAGTTGGGTGCTTCACTGCTTCTGTTTTTTTGATTTTCGTTTCCATTTGTATCCCATCCTTTTTTATGAATTATGCGTGCTTGTTGTTTTCTTCAAGCGTAAGCTGTAATGATCTTTTAAAACTGACCTGTTCCTGAAAACGGTGGGAAAACACTTCTTTTGTAACATTCAGCAGATGCAGGCCGATAGCGGCAAGGCTGCCGGTAATAATGCCGTCATGGAATAAGAAGGAAATCTGTTCCGGCATCTGCGCAAACAGCTCAGGAACAATAGTGGTACCAAGGCCAAGCCCGAGCGCAACCGAGATAACGAGAACATTTTTGTTATCATCAAGATCGACCTGAGTCAGCATCCGAATGCCGGATACAGCAACCATCCCAAACAGAACAACCATCGCAGCGCCTAGAGCAGGAGGTGGAATCAGTTTAATCAGGGCTGCGATTTTAGGCGTCAGGCCTAGAGCAATAAGAATAAATCCTGCGGTAAATGTAACGGTAACTGTTTTGACACGGGACAGCTGCACGAGGCCGACATTCTGGGCAAATGTATTGTATGCAAATCCGTTAAACAGGCCGCCGACGAGAAATGCGATCCCTTCAGCCCGGTAGCCGCGCTCCAGATCTGCAGCTTCTACTTTTTCGTCGCACACTTTTCCCAGAGCAAGAAATACCCCTGTGGATTCGAATAAAATAATCAGCGTCACAATCAACATCGGGATAATCGCTCCTATTTCGAATGTCGGCATCCCGAAATAGAAAGGCTGAGGCATGCTGACCCATGAGGCTTCTGCTACTTCGCTGAAATTGATGGTACCGCGCGCAGCAACAAAAATGGTACCTGCTATGAGTCCGATTAGAATGGAGAGAGAGCGCAGCGGTCCTTTGAAAAAAGATTGAAGAATAAGGATCAGTGCAAGCACACCAAGACCCAATAGAACATTATCCAGATCTCCGAAGCTGTCACTGCCGGCGCCTCCTGCCATGTTGTTAATACCAACGGGAAGCAGGGTGAGACCGATCAATGTAATCACGGTACCGGTTACGACCGGAGGGAAAAAGTGAATCACGTGGCTTAAGTATTTAGCGAACAGTACGACGATCAGGCCGGAGACAAGAATCGATCCATAAATCGCTGTCATGCCATACTCTCCGCCGATAGCAATCATCGGTCCCGCCGCAACAACAGAGGCTCCAAGCACTGCGGGCAGGCCTATCCCGGAATATTTGGTTTTCCAGCTCTGCAGAATAGTGGCGACACCGCAGGTGAATAAATCAATGGCAATTAAATAGGCCGTTTGTTCGCTTGTAAGATTCAGCGCCTGAGATAAAAGAATAGGGACCAGAATAGCTCCGGCAAACATTGCAAGTACGTGCTGCATGCCAAGGGTGAACGTTCTCATTACATAATTCCTCCTGATAAATAAGATAGGGTATTCCGGAAAAAGAGACCAAAAAAAGCCGCAGAAAGCCTGTAATAGAATTTACAGAGTCTTCGCTGCGGCTTCCTGCCTACCGTATACGGTAGGGAAACGGCACTGTATTGCTTCTGTCTGCTGCCGGAGCTGCGTAATGACGCAGCGCCTGACAGCGGCAGATTATGTATGAAGCAGAATAACGGTACAGGAGGTGTTCGTCTCCTGGTCAAAATCTTTGTAAATGGCTTTAACCGCCAAATCAAATTCAGAAGCGAGAATATCCTTGATACGCTCTTTGTACTTATGGTTCAGAGAAGCATCAATAAACAGGACAAGATCGGGACGATCAGCCAGCGTATCGAGCATCGGTGTCCGGCTAACAGAAGCAAAAATAATAATCTGACTTTCAGAAAGCTCAATTTTCTGACTCTGCACGCCGTGCTGGTAAAATTCTTTATTAATCTCATTGTAACGGAGAGCCAGCTCTTTCTTGGAAATCTTAAGCATAAGGGTCACCTGCTTTACTGCAATTCATGAAAGCATCGTATCATGGAAGAAAGAATCGTTCAGCACAGTTGTAAGATAACATGACATGTTTTTTGGAAATTATGGTAAAAACATAGAAAAACAGAAGTCACGCAGCAGACTTCTGTTTTCTTGTGCTTATTTTTCAAAATAATTTATGGCATTGTGAAGCGCCTGATCGGCAAATCGTTCGAGAACTTCATAGGTAACATATCCGATGTGCGGCGTAAGAATGACGTTGTCACAGTCATGAAAAGCGTGTTCCCGGATGGGTTCCTCCTGAAAGACATCAAGGCCGGCCCCCGATAAATGATGGGTGCGGAGAAGATCGGCCAGAGCGGTTTCATCGACAAAATCCCCGCGCGACGTGTTAATGAAAATAGCATCTTTTTTCATTAAAGCCAGCTTGTCTTTGGTTAAAAATCCTCTCCATTCTGGTGTAAGACGCATGTGGAGGCTGATAACATTAGATGAGCTTAGAATATCTTCGAGTGACATCTGTTCGATGCCGAGCTCCTTTTCCGAGCCATCTCCGCCGGTAGGACGCCATACTTTGACGTTCATACCCAGTGCCTGTGCGACACGTGCGGTTTCTCTGCCGATAGATCCAAAGCCCAGGATCCCAAGCTGTTTGCCATGCAGTTCTGTGCCCGTATGCTGAATCCATTGATCGCGGCGGAAAGCTTCCTGATGAGCTGGAAACTGTCTCGCAGCCCCGATCATCATACCAATGGTTAATTCAACGACGGATGGCCGGGAACCTCCGGGGGTTGTTACTATATCGATCCCCTTTTTCTCAAGAGCCTTCATATCAATATGGGCGGTGCCCTTACCGGTCTGGGAAATCAGATTTACATCATCCAGCTCGTTAATCACGTCAGCGTTTAAAGGAGTGCGCTCCCTTACAAGGATGACGGCTTTTTTGCCTTGCGCAAGAGAAGGGATTTGCTCTGGTTTGACCGGAATCGTTACAGCTTCCAGATTCCAGCCCTTTTGATGAAGAAGGCGGGCGGCAGGGGAAGAAGAATATATATTTTCATAATCACCAAGCACTAATATGTTCAAGGGAAGCCCTCCTTATTTGGCGGGATTCAAGCCGCGCCATCCACAATTGAAAAATAATTGTATAGTCTAAGATTCCCTTTTTAGACGTTTCGTAACCGCAGTCTGCTGTCAGAAAAGGGAGGACGTATTACTTTTTTTCCAAATATGGTATGATGTTCTTAATAAAGTATATGGGGTTCGACACGAGAGGATGCTGACGAGTGATTAATTTATACTCCAAAATCGTTCTGGAAAAACAGGAGCAGGAAGACCCGTGGGCAGAAAGCCTGGGGATTGCGGAACGGGCCGTTCGAAACGGCATTACAACTTTTGTAAATGCACCGCCTTTTGTTATACGTGGAAACGGGAATTCGACTGGTCTGACGGTGGAGGACCGGGAAGAATTGCATTGCCTTCTAGAGGAAAAGAACATGAAGCTGACCGTGCTTCCCGGTCACTGTATTCGTTCCCGCAAACGGATCACGGACGAAGAGAAAGAGCAGCAGCTCTTAACGGTGAACGGAACATCGTATGTGTATGTGGATTTGAGTGGTTTTTCCTCTGCTGTTTTTGCTAAAACACTCCTGGACCGTCTACAGAAAGAAGGCTATCATACGGTTCTTATTTTCCCGGAATTTGCACCAATGTTTATCAATAATCCTGGATTTCTGCACTATTTTGTTAATCGTGGAGCTATCAGCATGCTGTCGGCAGAATCGATCCTGCGTATTCATGGGAAAGATACCCAGCAGCTGGCGATGAAATTTCTTCAAGGCAATCTGGCCCACGTTCTTTCTTCTTCTCCCCGTTCGGCACTGGAGCCGTTCCGCTTAAAGCAGGCATATGATCATATTGATCTGGAGTTCGGAACGGACTGGACTGAGTTTCTACAGACAAATACCGGCCAGATCATCGAAGATATGCCGGTTGTAGTATACGACCCCCTGCCTATGCCGCAAAAAGGGAAAAAGCTTTTTCCCTGGGGAAAAGGATAGAACGGCTGCAAGGCTTTCTTTATAAAAGAGAAAGCACTATTTTTTTATTTTATGTCATCCGGTTGACATAAAATAAAACCAGTAATATACTGAAAATAAGAAAACGCTTACAGATAGGGAGTGAGGAAGTTGAGAGTTTTGACAGCTGGATTGTTATCGACTGCTTTACTAATATCTGCCTGCGGAAACCAGGCAGAAAGCGATGGGAATAATAATGAAATCAGTCTATGGGTGCAAACATCAAGTGAAAGTCCTGAAGGGCAGGCTATGCAGACATCGGTGGAAAAATTCAATGAAGAATTTGAAGGGACGTATACCGCCGATATAGAGTTCATTCCACGGGGCGGAGGCGGCGGAGGGTACGAAGATAAGGTTAATGCCGCGGTTTCAACGGGAACTCTGCCGGATGTATTGACTCTGGATGGACCAAATACAGCGGCATATGCAGATGCGGAGATTATTGCTCCTTTGGATAACTTCATTTCCAATAAAGATGATTTGCTGCCAAGTATTATAGAGCAGGGCACATATGATGATGAAATGTATGCCGTTGGGTATTCTGAATCCAGTGTTGGTATCTACTACAACAAGGACATGCTGCAGCAAGCGGGTGTCGATCTCGAGACTCTGCCTACCGTAGAGGACCCGTGGACATGGGATGAGTTTATTGACCTCTCGGAACAACTCACCGCTTATTATGAAGTTCCTGCTATAGATATGGGGCTTAACGACAACAGTGAGTGGTTAATGTACGCTTTTTCCCCATTTTTATGGTCACAGGGAGGCGAAATTGTCTCTGAAGACGGCAGACAGGCAGAAACGGTATTTAATAGTGAAAATAATCTAAAAGCGATGTCTTTTCTTCAATATATGCTCAATAACGATTATACGACGATTTCTCCTGCTGAGAATGGATTTGAAACCGGACAGTATCCGATGAAGATGAGCGGTTCGTGGACAATGGAGCAGCTCGATACAAACTATCAGGACATAGACTATGATATTATGCCATACCCGGTCTCGCCGGACACTGGTGAACTAGTTACCCCTACCGGCAGCTGGCAGTATGCCATGTCCACTGCAGCGGAGAATCAAGAAGGAGCCGGCGAATTAATTAACTTTTTAACGTCTACAGAAGCAGTGGCGGATATCAGCCTGGCAAACAGTGTGCTGCCTTCAAGATATTCGGCTATAGAAGAAATTGAAGACGAAGTATCCCCGCAGATGAATACACTGATTGAACAAAATGAAGCTTCCGGAAAAGCCAGACCGGTCCTGCCGGAATATCCGCAGATTACCCGTTCTTTTCAGCAGACAATAAGCGGTCTTCCTTACTACGAAAATCAAGCAGGACTGCAGGAGCTGATGGATGAAAAATCACAAGAGATGCAGACTTCACTAGAAAGAAGGGAATAACATGGATCTTACAAAAAACAGTCTCGCTTAAAACGGTGGGAAGGCTGGAAATCCAGCTCTTTGGCATTTCAGGCTCAGCCTTTTTATTTTCTGCTTCCAGCTATTATACTTCTTGGATTGTTTTTATTTCTGCCGGCTCTCTTAACTATTTATTACGCATTTACCGATTATTATTTATTAACGCCTGACCAGCGTCAGTTCGTTGGTTTAAGAAACTTCACGCAGATATTTGGAGATCCGGTATTTTTAAGAAGTCTGCAGAACATCACCATTTTTGTAGTAGGTATCATTATTTTCAAGTAGGAATGTCTCTCGGGCTTGCTTTACTTATTAATAAACAGCGCAGAGGAAATATATTTTTAAAAGTAGCATTTTTCTCTCCAGTGGTCATGTCACTGGTTGTTATATCTGTACTTTGGCTCTATTTGTTAAATCCAACAGATGGATTGGTCAACTCCATGCTGCAGGCAGTGGGAATCAATGCCCAGCCATTTTTAACAAGTCCGAACCAGGCAATTTACGCTATTATTCTCGTGTCTGTCTGGCAGGGAGCAGGGTACCAGATGCTTATTTTTCTCGCAGGCCTTCAAAACATCCCTGGTGATGTGTATGAAGCAGCTAGAATAGATGGTGCCGGCAAGTGGAAGAGCTTTCTGCATGTAACGATACCTCTCCTTCGGCCCACAACGACGTTAATTGTTTTTACTACATTGATTGCGGCATTCAAGCTGATTATTCAGCCGATGATCATGACCCAGGGCGGACCGCTGAACTCAACGATGACGCCGATTTATTATATTTACCAGACGGGCTTTACCGATCGATTGGTCGGATACTCAAGTGCTATGACAGTAGTATTTGGACTGTTGATTGTAATCGTAACGTTTGTGCAGCGTAGATTTGCAAAGGAGGATTTATAGATGAGAAATACAAAAAAAACAGTAGAATATGTGCTTCTCACTTTGCTGGCATTCTTCTTTATTTTTCCGCTTTTGTGGATGGTCTCTTCTTCCCTGAAGTCAGAAGAAAGTATCTATCAGGATTTAAATTCTGTACAGGCGCTTCTACCGTCTTTTCAAATCACCGAATGGCTGTCGACCTACACGGAGCTGTTCAGCAGGTTTGATATTGGGACGTATCTATTTAACAGTGTTTTTTATGCCCTCTTAGTTACAGTAGGAGCAATTGTCGTAAATGCGATGGCAGGCTATGCATTTGCTAAATTCCGCTTCCGGGGGAAAAACATCATGTTTAGTCTGCTTCTGGCCATGCTTATTATTCCGGTGGAAACCATCATTATTACCCAGTTTACTATTATCCATAATTTAGGTCTCGTAGATAACCGGCTGGCCGTGATTATTCCCCTGATAGCGAATGCTTTTTTTATCTATCTCTTCCGGAATTTCTTTATCGCGGTCCCGGACTCTGTTATTGAGTCGGCAAAGATGGAAGGAGCCGGCCACTGGACCATTTTTTGGAGAATTATGCTGCCGATGTCCAAGCCTGCAGTAGCTACAGTAGGAACGCTTGCGTTTATTGGAAGCTGGAATGATTATATTTGGCCTTTAATGATTTTAACGGATTCAGATAAGTACCCTCTGCAGGTCGCTATAACGAGTATTAACGCGACAGAGCCGGTCTTTATTAATCAAGTGATGGCAATACTTACCATTTCGACCATTCCATTAATTATTGTGTACATCGTAGCGCAGAAGTATCTGCTCCAGGGGCTAAGCAGTTCCGGATCAGGGCAGAAATAATAAAAATTAAACCAATTAGTTAGGAGCTTCTTACTATGCAGAAAACAACATACAATCATGAACAGATGCTTATAAAAGGCCAGACTGCTTTACAGAAAAACACAGACCAGTTAAAAGATACGAAATACCGGCTCAATTATCATTTTATGGCACCGTCCGGCTGGCTGAACGACCCCAATGGTTTAATTCAACATAAAGGAATTTATCATTTATTTTATCAGCATCATCCGTACAGCGAAAATTGGGGACCGATGCACTGGGGGCATGCAACCAGTAAAGATTTGATAACATGGCAGCACGAACCGCTTGCTCTTGCTCCGTCGGAAGCCTATGAGTTCGAGGCTGGAAAAACGGAAGTCGGCTGTTTTTCAGGGAGTGCCGTAACAAATGGGGAAGAACTTGTTCTTATTTATACAGGGCATGTAGAAGGCAGGGAGCCTAAGGAAGTGCAGGCATCCGCTGCATCGATAGATGGGATTCATTTTACAAAAAACGAAAACAATCCTATTATATCGGGGCCGCCATCAGAAGTAGCAGCAGATTTCAGGGATCCGAAAGTATGGAAGTATGAAGATACCTGGTATATGGTAGTCGGAACGAGCAAAGGCGAAAATGGAGCAGCTGCATTGTATTCTTCTAAAGACTTGGAGGATTGGAAATACGATGGTACGGTTCTCGAAGGGGACGGCACACAGGGAGATATGTGGGAATGCCCGGATTTATTCCCGATTGGAGAAAAGCATGCGTTAATCGTGTCTCCTATGAATATGAAAAATGGGAAAAATATTATTATTATTGGTGATATGGATTATGGAACGGGCACATTTATACCGGAAACCCATAAAGAAATAGATGAAGGCGTTGATTTTTATGCCGCTCAGACATTTGAAGATGAGAAGGGGAGACGGATTCTTATCGCCTGGATGGATACATGGGATACAGATTTCCCTACCAAAAAAGAAGGATGGGCCGGGGCAATGACTATTCCAAGAGAAATAAAGCTTAACAGCCGGAATGAGCCTGTTTTTCTACCTGTAGCAGAAATGGAGGAACTGCGGACAGACAACGAAAATTTTCAACAGGTAAACCTGCCCGCCGACAGCAGTTGGGATATCAATCTCAACAAGAATCTTCAAAACAGCTTTGAAATACAAACAGAAATAAAATGGGATAAAGAAGTGAAAAGAGGAAAAGTTGGATTTAAGGTAAGAGCCTCGAACGACGGGGAAAAACAAACGCTGGTATACTATGATATGGAAAAACAGCTGTTGATTGTCGATACAACATGTTCTGGAGAAAATAATTCATCCAATAAATGTGCAGTGCATGTAATAAGAGAAGATCGGTTGTCCCTGCGAATATTCGTTGATACTTCTTCGATTGAAGTATTTACGGAGGAAGGGGATGCAGTGATAACAAATAGAATATATCCAGATCCTTCTCATACAGAGGCTGCCCTTTTTACCTCAGAGGCAGAAGCCACGGTGACCACAATGAATACATGGAATTTGAAAAAAGTTATAGACTAACGTAAGAACCCGTCAATAGGCACCTGTTGACGGGCTTTTGTTATATAGTGGTGCCTTCATAAAAAGATACAGGGTGCCTTGTCTCACTTCTTTCTAAAGGGAGTCTATCGGTAATTTGTTTTTGAAGCATAGCCACCGCAGATTCTGCAATAGTCGAGATAGGCTGGCAGATCGTTGAGAGATGAGGGGCAGCGGTACGTATAGTTTCTGTCCCATCATAGCCAATAATTTTCAGCTTTTCAGGTACTTGTATATTTCTTTTATGAGCTTCGCGAAGCACGTTAAGCGCTAACAAATCATCGCTTGCGAAAATACCATCTACATCGGGATGCTCATCCAGTATTTGACGAATAATATTGTCCTGCTCGACTTGATCAAATACTCCGGATATTTCATAGGTAATAGGAGACAGCCCGCGTTGGTTCATCGTATCTTCGTACGCTTTTCTTCTGAAATTTGCAGGAGTTTCCAGCTCTCCGGGCCCGTTAATATGTACAATATAACTGCAGCCGCTGTCCAAAAGTTTCTCCGTAGCAAGCTGTCCTCCCTGGTAATTGTCTGAGCCGACAACGGGGATATTTTTCGATAAATAATGGTCGATTGCCACAGTGGGCAGCTGATGCTGGTCATAATTGAGGATTCCCCGGTTATAAGTGCCTACAATCACACCATCTACCTGATTGCGGCGCAGCATATCCCAGTATTTTTTTTCTTTTTCAATATTATTTAAGCTGTTACAGATCAGCATTTTGTAATTTTTACTCGAGCAGTAATTTTCAATTTCTGCTGCAATTTCCCCGAAAAACGGGTTCTTGGTTGTAGGAACGATTAAACCAATAATATTGGTTTTTTATTGTAGAGAGACCGTGCCAGATCATTAGGTATGTAGTTAATATCTGTCATCGCCTGATATACTTTATTTTTTGTGTTTTCGCTGATATAGCCTCTATTGTTCAGCACACGGGAAACAGTAGTAGGAGAAACACCGGCTGCCTTGGCTACGTCTTCTATTTTAGGTTTCAATCGAAAGCCTCCCTTAACGCTGTCGTAATGAATAGTATAAGATAATGTAAAAAATAACAGGCGGCAGCTTCAGCAGACCAGTTATCGGTGGATATAAAGAGTGCTTTCCTCTTTCGCTGAGACATGGCCTGCGGAAAGCGTCCGCCTGTATAAAGATTTCGAGATGAATCTATCTTTTCTCCTGTATTTCTGCGTCAAGAATCAGTTCGGCTATTTCTTCACAGCTGCGTATGAATTCCCGGCCTGTGTAATAAGAAAGGCCGAAGCCCGCAGTCATGCCGCCGACGATAGGAACAGCTTTCGTAATATTGGTTACGCGGCGCTGGCCTTTAAATTTAGCCATGTATTCCAGGACCATCTGCTCGCTGATGTCATTTTCAGATGACAAAGCAGCAATCTGGTCGAAGTCTTCTACTTCTTCCTGGTCTTCCTGCATCATTTTCTGCAGTCTTTCTTCCGTCAGGCCGAACTGATCGGACACCGTTTCAATCATTTCAGTGACCACATCTACATCGACGGCAGTATCAAGCACCTCTTCATATTCCGCTCCTTTGCCTGCGGCAAGGAACGAATATTTAAAGACAAGACGATGCGCTGCTTTGGACTTGCGTTTTAAAAAGGATTCCGAATACGCCTTTGCATTACGGTAAAAGATATCCTGCTTTTTCGTATCAAGACGCTCGGTGACGGCATCATGAAGCTTCCCGATGCCAAGCTTCGTCTTCGAGCTTGTAAATACGAGCTTGCTGTCGCGTCCGAAAACGTCATAAATTAAATGGCGGCGGATCTCCCGCTTTAATTCACGACGGCTTTTATAAGGATCGTATAAGTTGTCGCTTTTTGTGCGTACAAAAATAACCTGGATGCCGTATTCCTTTGCTTCCTTAAAAAAAGCTTCGTCATCCCGGTTCAGCTTTGTCTCAAAGCAGCAGAGAAGCACATCAAACGATTCAATATCATAGTTAACCCAGTAGTCATCAACCGTATGCTCTTCAACCAGTCCGCCGTATCCGGGCAGATCGACAAACAGCATCGTGTCGTCTTCGCCCCAGATATGTGTAGTCACGTTTGTCCCGGGCTTTCGTATCCGTCTTTCGTTCGCCGATCATTGCATTCATCAGCGCTGACTTTCCGCTTCCCGGGGAGCCGAAAAAGCCAATTTTCAGCGACGTGCTGAGCTCTGATTCCACCCGTTCGGCAATAACCTCTACCGGGGTGTCCTCTTCTACCTGCAGCTCCCGAAAGAGCTGCTCTAATTCCTTATCCCATTGATTTCTTCGTTTCACACCCACCATCCATAACCCCCTTGTTCTCTTTGCCTATGATGGCTTATGATCTTTTTTTATGAAGTTCTGCTTCAAGAATTTCAGAAGCAATTTCCCGGCAGCCTTCAATAGCTTCCCGGCCGGTATAATACGTTAAACCAAATCCAAGTCCTGCTCCGCCGACGATCGGTACGAGCTTGGAGAAGTTTTTTGTCGCTTCCTTTGCGGCGTTTTTCGAAAGCCAGCTTGTCATGATCTTCTGGTTGGAACCTTTTGCCATGAAGCGGATCAGCTGTTCATACATTCTAAGCTTGTCTTCCTGTTCCGAAGTAAGCTGGCGCAGGCGGCGTTCGGTAATGCCGAACTGGCGTCCGATCTGGTTGGTCATGCGCATAACGGCCGGTATATCAATAGCAGCCCCTAAAAATGGGACCGGCACTGCGCCGCTTCCGGCAGATATAAAGGAATAATACATTACAACACGGTGGGCAGCTTTTGCTTTTTCCTCAAGGAACAGATCAGAGTAGGCTTTAGCGTTCCGGTAGTATTTTGCTTTTTTATCGGTATCGAGGTGATCGATAATAGCGAAATTCAGCTTATCAATTCCCATTTTTGTGCGGGCGCTCGTAAAGATAAGCACGCTGTCACTGCCGAATACGTCATAAATAAGATGCTGGCGGATTTCCCGCTTCAGCTCGCGTTTTTTTTTCTTCATCGTGAAGCGTATCTGTTTTGGTGCGGACAAAGATAACCTGAATGCCTTCCGCGATAGCTTCTTTAAAAAAGTTCTCATCGTCCTGATTGAGCTTCGTTTCAAAGCAGCAGAGAAGGGCATCAAACGAATCAATGTCAAAATTATCCCAGTACTCGCTGACCGTATGATCTTCGTCCAGTCCGCCGTAGCCGGGAAGGTCTACAAACATAATCGAGTCATTTTCGCCCCACGTATGGGTAGTAACATTCGTACCCGGCGTTACACCGGTATCGGTTTTCTGTTCGCCGATAAGTGTGTCCATGAGAGCGGATTTTCCGCAGCCGGGTGAACCGAAAAAGCCAATCTTAAGCGGACTGTTTAAATCAGCCTCGAGCTTTTGCGCAATCACATCTACAGCTACAGAGCTGTTGGTTTCCACCGATTTTAAGTAATGATCCAGTTCCTTGTTCCAGCGTCTTTCGACTTTATCTTTAGCCATAAGAACCTCCCGAAGTCTAATGTTGTCGATTTATTTTCAAGCCTGCATCCAGGCAGAATCATAAAGAGACATATTAAATCAAATTTTCCCTAAAGCAGGACGGCTTAAACCTGTCTATAAAAAGAGCTGTTCCTTGATCGGCTATAATGCCGGGAACAGCTCTTTGCTCATTATTATATCATTACTTTGCACATGTCATTGGTAAAGGCAACGGGATCTTCAACAGAAAGCCCTTCAATGAGAAGCGCCTGGTTATATAAAAGGTTCGTATAAAGCGCGAGTTTTTCTTTATCCTGTGTGTAGGCATCTTTCAAAGACTGGTACACATCATGATTAATATTAATTTCAAGTACTTTATCCGCCTGTACCTGCTGGTTATAATCCGGCATCTGCTGCAGAATCTTTTCCATCTCAATAGACACTTCACCATCGGCAGAAAGGCAGACCGGGTGGGTCTTCAAACGTTTAGACGCACGCACGTCTTTTACTTTGCCGGAGAGAAGGTTTTTAATTTCTGTAAATAATTCTTCGTTCTCTTTTTCTTCGGATTCTTCTTTTTCTTTCTCTTCCTCGGACTCAATACCAAGGTCACCGGCGGCTACTGATTTAAATTCTTTATCTTCGTAGCTCGTAAGCGTCTTAATAGCGAACTCGTCAATATCCTCTGTGAAATAGAGAATCTCGTAGCCTTTGTCGAGAACCATTTCTGTCTGCGGAAGTTTTTCAATCCGGTTGTAGGATTCACCTGTATAATATATATACTTCTGGTCTTCCGGCATTCTTTCCACATATTCCGCTAATGTGACGAGCTTCTTCTCTTTGGAAGAATGGAACAGCAGAAGGTCTTTTAAGTCGTCTTTATTTGCGCCAAAGTCCATTTGAATACCGAACTTAAGCTGACGTCCGAATGCCTGAAAGAACGTTTCGTATTTTTCGCGGTCTTCCTTAAGCAGCGTTTTCAGCTGGGTTTTGATTTTTTTTGATGTTTTTTGGCGATCAGCTTCAGCTGTCTGTCGTGCTGAGCATTTCTCTGGAAATGTTTAAGGACAAGATCTCTGAATCGACAATACCTTTTCACAAATCCAAAGTAGTCAGGGAAGCAGGTCTCCGCATTTTTCCATAATCAGCACGCCGTTGGAATAAAGCTCCAGTCCTTTTTCATATTCTTTGTGTAGTAATCAAATGGCGTATTTTCTGGAAGGAATAGAATCGCCTGGTAACGGACGGCACATCGACACTTAAGTGAATATGGTTAACGGCTTATCAAGCCATAGTGCTTTTCCTGATAGAATGCTTCATAGTCTGCGTCGGTTAATTCATTTTATTTTTTCTCCAGATCGGATCATACTGTTTAACATCTGTTCTTCCTGTACTTCTTCTGTTTCTTCTTCATTATCTGCTTTTGGCTGATGGACGGATACTTCCATTTTAATAGGGTAGCGGATGTAGTCGGAGTATTTCTTCACAATCGACTTGAGCTTATGCTCATCCAGATACTCATCATAGTTCTCATCTTCTGTTGTTCTCACGCATAATAATTACTTCTGAGCCGACTGTTTCTTTTTTCAGCAGGTTCAATCGTATAGCCGTCCGCTCCATTGGATTCCCATTTGTAAGCCTGGCTGCTGTCAGCTGATTTCGTATAAACCGTGACGGTTCGGCAGCCATGAAAGCAGAGTAGAAGCCTACGCCGAACTGGCCGATAATGTCGTGGCCGTCTTTAATTTCATTTTCTTTCTTAAACGCGTGAGATCACTTTTGGCAATCGTTCCAAGGTTTGCTTCGAGCTCTTCTTCGGTCATGCCGATACCGGTGTCTGTGATCGTCAGCTCGCGCTTTTCCTGATCGGTGCTGAGCTTATATAGAATCGTCCTGATTTAAACGTCAGGAAATCATCGGTAAGGGCGCGGTAGTACATTTTATCAATGGCGTCACTTGCGTTGGAGATTAATTCGCGGATGAAAATCTCTTTCTGCGAATAAATCGAGTTAATCATCATTTCCAAAACGCTTCGATTCGGCCTGAAATGGCTTAGTAGTCATAGATTATCGTCACCTCGTCTGTATATTTGGCACTCATCATGTTCGAGTGCTAAAAAGTCTCCTCTTATATTGTACATGTCATAGAAAACGTGTCAACACTCGATTAACGTTCTTTTCCTGTTAAAATGGAAAAAAAAGATGGCTATTAAAATAAGACTGCGATATTCTGAAAAACAGAATAGAAAGGAGGAAATACATATGAAACAAGATCCATTTGCGGATACAGGCATGTCTCCGAAACGCCGGATGAATGCAATGATCGCGCGCGGTATTTCTCATGGCAACTTCCGCGATAGGGCCGGGGTTTCTAACCCAGACGGCTGTCTTTACAGAGCAGCTTCTGGCAAGCTTTGCTTTCGTTATCCTTGTATCAATTATTCTGGATATCGGCGCTCAGATTAATATCTGGCGGATCATCGCTGTGGCTAAAATGAGAGGGCAGGACATAGCCAATGCGGTTTTCCCTGGACTTGGCTATGTGGTAGCGTTTTTTATTATATTGGGAGGCCTTGCTTTTAATATAGGGAATGTAGGCGGCGGCGGGCTTGGTGCTAACGCTCTTCTCGGCGTTGATCCCACGATCGGTGCGATTTTAACAGGTATTATCTGCATCGTGATCTTTCTATTAAAAGAAGCCAATGCCGCCATGGACCAGATTGTCCGGTATTTGGGAATAGTCATGATTGGGTTTACTGCCTATATTATGATTATCAGCAATCCGCCATATGGAGAAGCCGCTCTCCGCACGGTCGCTCCGCTTGAGGTGGATTTTCTGATCATTATTACAATCGTAGGCGGAACGGTAGGCGGATATATTACATTTGCCGGCGGTCATCGTCTGCTGGAGGCAGGTATTACAGGAAAAGAGAATTTAACATATGTTACAAGAACGGCAGTATCCGGCATTATTGTTGCATCTGTTATGCGGACGCTCTTATTTTTAGCGATCCTGGGGGTAGTAGCCGCCGGATATTCGTTAAACGCTGATAATCCGACAGCCTCAGCCTTTCAAATAGCGGCAGGAGACATTGGCTATCGAATATTCGGGCTTGTTCTCTGGTGTGCGGGGATTACTTCTGTTATTGGAGCAGCGTTTACGTCGGTGTCGTTTTTAACAACGTTTCACAAAAGCGTAGAGCGTTATAAAAATTACTGGACGGTAGCCTTTATTGTATTATCAACCACTATTCTGGCGATTGTAGGGGAGCCGGTGACGCTTCTTGTACTGGCAGGCGCGGTAAATGGCTTGATTCTGCCATTAACCCTCGGTTCCATTCTGCTGGCCGCTCATCGTGTCAGCATTGTGAAAGATTATAAGCATCCGATCTGGATGACCGTATTCGGAGCAGTTGTCGTCGGTCTAACAGCGTATCTCGGTATTTATACCTTGATAAATATGCTTCCGCAGCTATTTTAAAGGAGGAAAAGTATGGTGCCCCAGATTGATTTAAACTGTGATTTAGGTGAAAGCTTTGGAGCCTACGTATTAGGAAATGACGAAGAAGTGTTAAAAGAAATTACATCGGCAAATATTGCCTGCGGCTATCATGCAGGAGATCATCAGGTGATGGCAGAGACAGTGAAACAGGCGGTAGCTGCCGGTGTTTCTATCGGAGCACATCCGGCTTTTCAGGATCTGCAGGGATTTGGACGAAGAGAGATACAGACAACTCCTGAAGATGTGTATCAATTGACGGTATATCAAATCAGCGCTCTGGAGGGCTTCTGCCGAATTGAAGGAACAAAACTTCAGCATGTAAAGCCGCACGGCGCATTGTACAACATGGCAGGAAAGGATCCGGTTTTGGCTGAAGCAGTAGCCGCAGCGGTTCGGGATGTAGATAAAAACATTATTCTCTTTGGCCTTTCCGGCAGTGAACTCATAACAGCGGGAGAAAAGCAGGGGCTTCGGGTTGCAAAGGAAGCATTTGCAGATCGGACGTACCAGCCTGATGGTTCCCTGACACCGCGCGGCAGGGATAATGCTGTCATTCACGACGCAGATACAGCTGTTCGTCATGTGAAGCAGATGATTTTAGAGGGAACCTGCACGGCTGTAAATGGAAAGGTTATTCCATTGGAAGTTGATACACTATGCGTGCACGGGGATAATCCCCAGGCGCTCAGCTTTACCAGATCTCTCCGGAGGATGCTTTTGGAAGAAAATATCCAGATTCGCTCCTTCTCCTAAAAACCGCCCGGCCAATGAATGGCCGGGCGGTTTTTTTTATATTATAAGAGCAGACGGCATCATATAATAGGAAATAATGAGAGATGCATTGGAATGCGGTGTAGTATCGATAGCAGTCACTTTCGTTTCATAGGCACCAATGTTAAACTCTTCTCCAAGTTCAAAGCCGTCCCACTCATCAAGGCTGTCTTCCAGCATGGGAGAGGTCCGCAGGGCTTCTACTGTATCAAAAAACAAAATCTGCTGCTTTGTTTTTGGGTCAGCGGGAACATAAATGAACTGAATCACGGTGTCATTAGAAAGATTCAATCGATAACCACCTTCTTTTTATAGTATGTAAAAGTTCTTTATAAAGAATTATATACGAATTTATTATTCTGTCAATAAGTACCAGAAAAAAATCTGCATTCTTCACGAATTCTTCATACATGTACGGTACGCTGTAAAGGTACAGAGAAATAGAAAAAAAGAGGGAGGCACCTTACCGATGAAAAAAATCACAATAGGAAGTACGCTGCTTGCAGCCATTATAGCTTTAGGAGCCTGCGGGAACGAAGAAGAGCCAACAAATATGATGGATGAGGACACTATGATGGACGAGGATATGTCCGAGCAGGAAATGATGGATGAGGATATGTCTGAACAGGAAATGATGGGCGAAGACTCAGAAGGCCACATGAACCACTCCAGTTCGGGAGAAGTGCCGGAAGATCTCCAGGAAGCAGACAATCCTGAATATGAAGAAGGCAGCACTGCCATGATTGAAACAGGCCACATGGAAGGAATGGAAGGGGCGGAAGCTGTTATTGAAGGCGCATATGATACAACAGCCTATGCTGTATCGTACACTCCGGAAAATGGCGGAGATCCTGTAGAGAATCATAAATGGGTCGTTCACGAAGAGCTGGAGGAACCAGGAGAAGAGCCTCTTCAGCCCGTGATACTGCCGTGATGAACACAGATCACATGGAAGGTATGATGGGAACAGAAGCGGAAATAGATTCAGCTGAATGACGACCGTTTATATGATTACGTCACTCCAACAGACGGCGGAGAAGAAGTATCCAATCATAATGGGGTGTCTGAAGACGAATTGTCTGATGTAGAATAGTTAACAGGAACGACTCCTTTCACTGAGAGGAGTCTTTTTTTTTTTTCCGATTATTTTTACTTCTTTTTTTTCCAAATTAAGGGCTGTAACTGACAGAAGGGAACAGGTATGCTTATAGAAGGAAAAAAGATGCTAGGAATAGAAAGGTGTTCAACGTATATGATACAAAACCCGCAGGGCAGGCAGCGGCTCGGTCTGGCAGTGCTTTTGAGCCTGCTTGCTATTCTTGGGCCGCTTAATATTGATATGTATCTGCCCAGCTTTCCCAACATTGCTGAAGAGTTGAACGCCAGTGCCTCCATGGTCCAGCTCAGTTTAACCACCTGTTTAATTGGTCTTGCCGTCGGCCAGATCGTTGTCGGACCGATCAGTGATGCGAAAGGAAGAAGAAGGCCGCTGATCATTTCTTTAGTTTTATTTGCGATCGCTTCATTTCTTTGTGCGGTTGCGCCGAATATTACTACACTAATCATCGGACGGTTTTTGCAGGGATTCACTGCAGCGGCAGGGGTCGTTTTATCCCGGGCGGTCGTTCGGGATATATTCAGCGGCCGCGAGCTTACGAAGTTTTTCTCGCTTCTAATGGTCATCAATGCTACAGCCCCGATGGCAGCCCCGATCGCCGGCGGTGCTATCCTGCTTCTGCCTTTCGCCAACTGGTCGACTATTTTTATTTTTCTCGGCCTTCTTGGACTGATTATTGTTATATTATCAGTCTCCGGCTGGAAGAAACCCTTCCTATGGAAAAGAGGATGCCGAGTACACTCAAACAGTCGGTCGGAACGCTTTTTGACTTAACGAAGGACAAAGCTTTTATCGGCTACGCCCTTACACTAGGATTTGTGCATGGCGGAAGCTTCTCTTATGTTTCCGGTACGCCGTTTGTTTACCAAGGCATTTATAATGTATCTCCGCAGGTATTCAGCGTCCTGTTTGGTATTAACGGTATTGCTATTATTATAGGAAGCTTCCTGATCGGTCGTCTTTCCGGCATTGTAACGGAACGGACGCTTCTGCGTACTGCCGTTCTGATTGCTTCTGGAGCTACGGCATTTCTTCTTATGATGACTATAATAGAAGGGCCGCTGGCGCTCATTGTTATTCCTATTTTTATTTACATGACGGCAATGGGCATGATACTAACGAGCTCCTTTACGCTGGCGATTGCCAAGCAGGGACATCGGGCCGGCAGTGCTAGTGCTCTTTTAGGTATGCTGCCGCTGTTAATTGGATCGATTGTTTCGCCGCTTGCTGGTATTGATGAAACGACAGCTGTTCCAATGGGAGCGATTATGTTCAGCACAACGATACTTGGCATGACTGCCTTTTTCCTGTTAACCGAAAAGAAAACAAATATTATGTAATAAAAAAAAGACCGGAGGGCACGAGCCCTTCGGTCTTTCGTATCGATTACTGGAAAAATGGCATAATAAGCGAATAGCCGATAATGACAGCAAAAAGCAGTGTCATGTGGTTTAAAGAAAAAATAAACATCGTTTTTGCCCATTTTTCCGGAACCATTTTTTTATAGGTAGCAATGCTTGTAATCAACCAGGCGGCACTTAAAATAAAAGCAACAGCTACAATAAAAGAGCTGAGCTGAATGAAAAGAAAGCTGGAAAGCACAAGTGCAATAAGGTAAATATTCGTTTGTATATACGTGCGGCGATTGCCCTTCACAACAGGAAGCATGGGGATGCCGGCTGCTTTGTACTCATCATGACGACGGATCGCAATCGCATAGAAATGCGGCATCTGCCAGATAACCATAACGATGAATAGACCTAATACTTCTAAATGCATAAAGTCATTTGTAATAGCGGCCCAGCCGATTAACGGCGGCACTGCCCCGCTGATGCTGCCTACTTCTGTGTTATAAATTGTCCGGCGTTTCGTCCACATGGTATAGGGCACAACATAAAGAAACAGCCCCAGAAATCCCATGAGAGCAGCAAGTGGTGAAGCGAAGGCCAGAAAACCGATTCCGGAGAGTGACATGATGGTCCCGAGAATAAGAGCGTTCCTGGAATTCATACGTCCGGTTACCGTAGGCCTGTTTTTTGTGCGGTCCATCACTTTATCAATGTCCCGGTCATATACGTTGTTAAATGTCCCTGCGGCCCGATAACGAGTCCCGATCCTATAACAGCAAGAATGATTGTACCTATTTGATCAAAAAAAGAAATGCCATTTATAAATAGTGCAAGGCTGATCCCCGCGAACATGACAATTAAATTGGATTTAATAATTCCGGTTTTTATCGTCTCAGCAAGTACTTTACGGAGTGCCTGCTGTGGAACGAGGAGAGAGTCCTGTTGAGCGTTATGCTCGATATTTTCACTTCTCATCTGCGTCTCCTTCCCCCTTGTGTTGAAATGTTATGTAACCAATGTATCATATTAATACTATCAAATCCTGAAATCAAGAAAGAGTTCGGGATGTTGTCAATAATATGTGAACGCTTTTTGACTAATATCAGATAGTTCACACAGCTTCTTCGCAAAAACACTACCACTCATTATACCTTATACGCTTACAATTTACGAGAAATTAAATAGGACTAAACACTCAAAATGAGCTTAAACAATAAAATAGAGGTTTGAACACGTGATCGACGTGTTGATGTTATATGAAAGTATATATATAATAAGAAAATACATGAACAGACTGTTTTCTCGTTTTTTTCAAAAACAATAGAATATAAAAAAATAAATAAGCCTGCAGGCACTGGACACAGCAGGAGAAGACACTTACTATAAAAGAAAGAGAACAACCATTCGGGAGGTAACGATATGGACAATCAATGGATGCTTGCAGCAGCAATGGGTTTTGCTATAGGTACATCCGGCGTTCTTCCTGCCCAGGCGGCAGGAGCAGCCGATCAGTCCACTGCTTCTACAGAAGAAAAAGCAGAAGACGACACCATCGCCTATCAGTGGCAGACAGCCCTGAAACAGATTGCCTCCCAATATGATATTGATTTAGAAAACAAAGCAAGACTTGATGTGATCGAAGAAATCGAAGCCGCTGTTCTTCAGGAAGCGGCTCTTCGTTACGACGTAACGATAAGAGAGAAAGAACCAGTTGATGTGATAAAAGATATTCAATCGGTACAGGTAAAGCAGGCAGCGGATGTCCTCAACATAGATGTAAATGGAAAAACACAGGACGATGTAGTAGGTGAAATATTGGATAAACATGAAGCTGAGGCAGAAGTAAAGGGGCTGTTTCCTTTTATATCCTACTTTGCTGTATAAATAGAGGCAGACTAAAAGAGCCGGTGCGGCTCTTTTTTTGTTGTTTTCGGAAAAACAGATGTTAAGAGAGTCTTTATTTCGGGAAGTAATAGTTATAGTGAACAAGCAGACTCTGCTTAGCAGTACAGAGAACAAAGATGAGGTCACACAAGGAGGACCGGTTATGCAGTATACCCAGGAAGAACTAGTCCAACGTTTAAAAACGAACGCTGTTGTTTACAGCAACGGCTTAGAAAAGATAGAAAAAGGAATTCCGTTTCAAGAAGGTAAAAAAGGACTGGATCCAAGAGTAAAGCAGCTTATTCTGGATGAGGAAAGCACAAAATTAAAAAAACCGATTGAACTGGCGGATCTTGAAGAAATCCGCAGCAGCGGCGGTTTTAAGAACGATGACTTAAGCCGGGGAATCCGCGTGGAGCACAAAAATATTTTTCAGGAAGACAGTACACTTCGTGTCCGCCTTTATAACCGTGGAGAGGAAAAAAACCTGCGATTATCTATTACCATGGAGGCGGCTTTTTTGAAGGCGATATGGACGTAGTGGAAAACCCATGCAAGCTTCTCGCACAGGAGACGGGCGCCGTCGTTATTTCCGTAGAGTACAGATTGGCCCCGGAATTTCCGTATGCCGCCGACTGACGGACTGTCTGGAAGCAGTCCGCTATGTATATGAATTTGCTGATGAGCTTTCTATAGACCGGGATACCATTGGCCTCGTCGGTGACAGCGTAGGAGGGAATCTGGCGCTAGGCGTAAATCATTTAAGTTCTGGTGAGCCCTGGACCATTTCTTATTTGGGCCTGCTGTATCCGCTTGTGGATCTATCGGATTTTTCAGGAGAGAAATGGAATACGTCAGCCTATGACTTTTCGGAAGACGAAGCATTAATCCGAAGAGAACTTATTAATATGAGGCAGTCTCTTTTTTTTATTCAGTCCCTTTATTTAAACGATCTTGAACAGGCTATGTCGCCACTTGTATCGCCTGTACTGAGTGAAGTGAAACAAAATATTCCTCCTGTAACCATTGTTACAGCAGAATTCGATTATTTAAAAATTCAGGGGGCGGAATTTGCCAGGCAGATGGCCGATGCATCGGTCCCTGTCCGCCACATTGAATATAAAGGAATGGATCATGCTTTTGTAGAAAAGCTGGGCTGGTATCCGCAGGCGGCCGATGCGATCACAGAAATTTCCCGTCATTTTAAAGAAAATATATAGTGCTTATCTTAAAACCACCGGCATTTTATGAAGGTGGTTTTTTGTATGAAAAAAAATGTGCAGCAGCTGATTAAAAATAAGTGGATACGGGAAGAGGACAGAAGAACTATAAAGTGCGGCAGCGGCAATATATAAATAAAAGAGGCAGGCAGAAAGATATAATACTGCTTCCGAACTCTTTTAAGGAGATGGAAACTATGGCAAGCCATGATCAGTTAAGAAAACAGATGCAGGAAAAAGAAACGCGTCACATACAAGGAAACATGGAGAAAATCATCAAGCATATTCCGGACCAGGAAGAAACCGGAGGACTGGATCCTAGAGTGAAAGAGTGGATGGTGACAGCAGAACCTGACAAAACGAGAAGACCTTTGGAAGTAGATGATTTGGAGGAAATTCGTGAGCATGAAGGCTTTCCGAATACAGATATAGCTCCTTCTATTTCCAGCCGCGAGTTATCAATTGAACTGGAGGATCGGAGCATTCCTGTTCGCATATACAATGAAGGCGGTGGAAAAAAGCCGGTCATGTTATATTTTCACGGCGGCGGATTTTTCAGCGGTAATATAAAAATGGTTGAAAATCCATGTAAATGGCTCGCGCAGGAAGCAGAAGCCGTTGTCATTTCGGTTGGCTACCGCCTTGCGCCGGAGCATCCGTTTGCTGACGGGTTAAATGATTGTTTGGAGGGCACAAGATGGGTATGGGAGCAGGCAGAACAGCTGCAGATAGATACAGATAACATTAGTCTGGCCGGTGAGAGCGCCGGTGCTAACCTTGCACTTGGCGTAAGTGAGTTGAGCCTTGAAGAAAAATGGGATATTAAGCATATCGCTCTTCTGTATCCGCTTGTTGACCTGGCAGATTTTACCGGAGAACAGTGGAAAATTGACCAGTACAAATTTTATAACGACGAAGCACTGATCCGGCAGGAATTAACAAGTATGCAGCAGTCGACCGTATTTATTCAATCCTTGTACCTCCAGGATTTAACGGATGCTAATTCGCCGCTCGTTTCTCCTATTCTCAGTGAAAATAAACACAGGCTGCCGCCAATGGCTATCGTAACGTCCGAATATGATTATTTGAAAATACAAGGACAGGAATATGCCAGACAGGTAGCGGAAGCCGGTGTTCCTGTAAGCATGTGGGAATATAAAGGAATGGACCACGCTTTCGTAGACAAACTAGGATATTATCCGCAGGCGGCCGATGCATTGACGGAAATAGCTTCCCATTTCCATGCAGTCAGAACAGAGAGGTTGTCAGCAGAATGGAAAAAAGGTTCATAATGTGCATAAAAAAAGCGTCATAATTAACAATTATTCTCATAAATGGATAGAATAATAGCTTCGAGTTGTATAAAATATCCTTATGGCTGTAAATCATGTAATTCTTAAGACATGGGATGGTGAATACGATGGATGGAAGTTCTTTATGCAAAGGGCTGATATCATTAAAAGGACACAAGCTTCGTCTGGTATATGCTCTTTTGCAGAGAACAAATACCATTGATTTATTGATTTCAAGAGGCAGGGAGGCCCTTTCTCCCGAAAGCGAAGATGCTTTCGGATCACATTTGGAAAGAGAAATCAGCCAGCTGGAGCAGGAAGACGATGCTCTGCTCCAGCTGGATATCTTTTCAGAACTTGGCCGGCTGATGAACATAACGCAGTCTCCGCTCACGAGTGAGGATGTATTTAAAGAACAGGCGGACAGTATTTTAGAGCACGCTTATTCTTACTTAGAGAAGCAGAATAAAGTATTTAAGCAGTTCGCCGAAGTGCAGAAAAGCGGTACAAAGCTCGACCATATGATTCATTTTATTATGCTGTCCCTGCTCGACATCATTGATACGGAATCGAGAGAATATTCGGAAGAAGAACTGGAACAATCGGCGGAAGCGCTTCATAGCTATCTCGAAAAACTGCCGGATGAATCGAAGCAGAAACTGGCTTATCAGATTGGAAAGCCTGTATCGACCACCGCAGAAGTGAAACGTATCATCCGCCGATCCGAGCTTAGCACGCTGTTTTCTGCATCCACAGAAATTGAAGGCGTCTCTTCTTACCTGGGAGTGAAAACGCTGCTTCCGGTGCTGTTAAAGCGCAAAGGAGTAAAGGTTCCGTTTGCCGAACAAACGGATACCTCTTATTTGACGGCAGCTTTTGCCTCACCTTTCTTTTTTCTGCCGGTTATTTTAGGAAACAGCTTCTTTTCTCATGGTGCCCAGCATTTTTATTTCAAGAAACTGCTGGTGCCAAGTACGATCGTGTACATTTCGCTGCTGTCTTCATATGCAGATGAAGAAGAAACCTGCGAGCCGATACTGGAAGCGTGGAAGAAACGGATGGCTTTTTATCAGGAAGAATTAGAACGCGCCGAACAACTGAAGAATAAAATATCATCCCAGGAAGCAGTCATTCGTTCCCAGGAGCAGAAAGTACAGACTTTGAAGCAGGAAATGGATCGAAGCATGTCTATTCTGGATGAAGCTAAAAATGATATTTGGCTGTCATTATATACGAGTGGGTTAAAAGAGTGGGAGATTAATGAAACATTTGCTTCCTACCGCCGGGAATACAGAGAAGCCATGAACCGTTTAAATGAAATCGAACGACAGCGCAGAAAGCATAACCCCAGGGCCGGCTTTCGAAGCATGATGAATCGGACGGCGGCGCACGTAACAACGTATATGGATGAAAAGAAAGAAAAGCGGGAAGCCAACGAAGCGATGCGGAAAATGGTGGATGAATTTATCGAAGCAGAGCACTCCTATGAGCCTTACAAAAAAACGGCTGCACTGGAAAAGAAGAAAAAGGTAGAAGATCTCCAGAACGATAAGGAAGAAGCAGAATACCAGAAAGAACAGGAACGCCGGCGCTGGAAGGACTATAAAGAACAATATAAAGAGAGCCTTGCCACCATTAGATCACTGGAAAGAGAAAACAATTCTATTAAAAAATAAAAAAGGGCTGTCCCAAAATTATTTTTATCATGTTATGAGAAAATATATGAAGAACCTCGCACCCTTGTTACAAGGGATGCGAGGTTCTTTTCACGTAGTGGAGGTTTGTATTTTTTTAGCTGATTCTTATAAATCCTCATGAAAATAACCAGGCGCCGACTCAGGCATGGCCTGCCGAAAGCGTGCGCCTGGTTGGATTGGCTGCGTTTTGTTGATCACTGGTATTCTTTTGGGACGGTCGTGCTTTTAGTATAACAAGGAGCAGGTTTATTCTTCCGCGCTGGCCTCAAGACTTTCAACGACAAAATCAAGCTGGCTTTCGAGAGAAACAGGATCATTGAAGAATGATGCAGCTGTATCCAGCTCGTATACATTATCTTCCTCTACGGCAGGCAGGTTCTGCCAAACATTACTCTCATAAACCTCGTCAGCAGAACCGGTTTCTGATTCCTGCCATGGGCTCGTAAAAATAATATCTCCGGCGTAATCATCCAGTGCTTCCAGCGATACGTTTACAAAACCTTCTCCGCTGTCGATAGCATCCTCCTGTACAGCTTCCGGTGCGGACAGGCCAAATTCATCATAGATAATTTCGCCCCCGCGGGCAAATGTATTGCCAAATACATAAACACCTTTTTCAAATGGCTGTATCAGCGAGATGGTGCGGTCTCCTACGCTTTCTTCGACGGAAGCGCGGTTTTCCTCAATAGAGGAATCCCACTCCGTAATCCATTCTTCGGCTGCCTCTTCCTCACCAGTCATCGTACCAAATTCCTGAAGCTGCTCTTTAAAGGGGAGCTGGCCATAATCAATGGTAACAGTTGGAGCGACATCCTGAAGCTGTTCCAGATTTTCATCTGAGCTTAATGTCACAATAAGGTCAGGTTCGAGGGACAGTACCTGTTCAACGGAGGTGCCATCTCCTAAATCTTCGATGCCTTCTGTCATCTCTTCGTCAAAATAGGGGTTTTCCAGGGCCTGAGTGGTGGCGCCTATCGGCTTTTCATCAAGCGCGAGAAAATACCCTACATAGGAAGGGGCAAGTACTACTATATTCTGCGGATCTTCCGGTATATTAAAGGAACCGTTGGGACCTTCATACGTTACGGTATCACTGGAGCTTTCTTCCTGTGTTTCTTCTGCAGAGGACTCTGTATCCTCTGTCTCTTCCTCATTGTCTGTTCCGCCGCCGCATGCTGCCAAAAGCGTTACTGCCGCTGCTGAAGCAGTAAACATACTTCTATGTATCCATTTATGCATAGTAAATCTCCTTTTTTCTTAATTGATAAAGATTATCATTATCGTATAATCTTTTACGTTAATTTGCAACTTATTTATTATGAGGAAACACCTAGACATTTGCTGTAGTTATTGCTAAGCTTTTTATGATTGAAAATGATTCTCACTCAAAATAATACAAACTAATGAGGGTTACATATGAAAGATAAACGATCAGATAAGGTGAAGCGCAAACCGCTTTCTGCGGCTTTCCTATTTATTATTGGAACGCCGCTTTTGTTTTTAATGTTTATGCTCTCTATTTCGGTAGGAGCCGCAGATATTGATCTGCAGACAGTTTGGGCATCGCTTTTTTCCTTTGATGCTTCTAATAATCAACATGTGATTATTCAGGAGCTGCGCCTTCCTCGTTCTACAGCTGATGTAGTGGTCGGGGCCGGATTTGCGGTGGCCGGAGCAATTCTGCAGGGAATGACGCGCAATCCGCTGGCGGAAACCGGAATTTTTGGTATCAATGCCGGTTCCATCTTTATGGTGGCGGTATGTTTTGCTTTTTTTCCGGGTCTTTCCTACAGCAATCTTATTCTATTTTCCTTTGCAGGAGCCGCGATGAGTCTCGGACTGATCTTTGGAATCGGCGCGATGACAAAAGGAGGGCTTTCTCCGGTCAGGCTTGTACTGGCAGGAGCGGCTATCAGCGCTTTGTTTACTGCATTAAGTGAAGGAATCGCTATTTACTACAATTTGAGCCAGGATCTGGCTTTTTGGTATGCAGGAGGAGTGGCAGGTGTGAGATGGGAGCAGCTGCTGCCCGCGCTGCCGTGGCTCGCTGTCGGTCTTGGGATGGCCGTCGTGCTGTCCCGTTCTATTACGCTGCTCAGCCTCGGGAGGATATTGCCGCAGGACTGGGAGCGAGAGTGCGCTGGATCAAGCTTTTCTGTGTGATTGCCGTCCTTATTTTAGGAGGGCTGTCCGTTTCTATCGTCGGCCCGGTTGCATTTGTGGGGCTTGTTATTCCTCACATCGTACGCTACTTTGTCGGAGCCGATTATCAGCTGATTATTCCAGGCTCTATTATCGTTGGAGGTATTTTTATGACATTGGCTGATATCGGTGCCCGAATGATCAATCCTCCGTATGAAACACCTATCGGCGCTTTGTTTGCGCTGATCGGCGTTCCGTTCTTTCTTTATATTGCCCGTAAAGAAAGGAGAGAGAGTTTATGAAATCATTCGTTCAGGAACAACTGCGGAAAAAACAGCTGTTTTTCTTTGCCGTTATTATTCTTCTTATTATGGTCGTCTTCTTTTACAGCATGAATACAGGTTTTACGAGCCTGTCTCCAATAGAAGTAATCCAAACCTTCGTAGGGATGGGAGACACTCAGAGCAGTTTGATTTTATTTGAATTCCGTCTTCCTCGGATTGTGCTTGCTCTGCTCGTAGGAGCCTGCCTGGCCATTTCCGGCTGTATTTTACAGGGAGTATCGCGCAACAGCCTGGCAGACCCTGGTATTTTAGGCATTACGACAGGTGCCGGATTATTTGTTGTGTTGTATATTTCCTATTCGTCTTCTTTTGAAGCGGCTTCTGCTTTTACGCTGCCTTTTCTTGCCCTGCTCGGTGGATCGATAACTGCTTTTCTTATTTACGTTTTATCCTATGAAAAAAATGTCGGGCTGCTTCCCTATCGGATGATATTGAATGGAATTGCTATTGCGGCAGGAATCAGCGCTTTAATGACAATACTTATGCTCCGTCTGGCACCGGAGCAGTACAGCTTTGTAGCTGTCTGGCTGGCCGGACGCATCAGCGGCTCTACCTGGAATGAGGTGCTGTCGCTGCTGCCGTGGTTCCTTATTTTATTCACTGTTGTTATGTTCCGGGCGAGAGACCTCGATACGCTGGCCTTTGGTGATAAAATGGCGACCGGTCTGGGCGTCACGGTGGAAAAAGAACGTATCATTCTTACTGTATCCGCCGTAGCTCTTGCCGCCGCCGGGGTGTCTGTGAGCGGCGGTATCGGATTTGTCGGACTGATTGCCCCGCATTTAGCAAGAAGGCTGGTCGGAAGCCAGCATGTAATGGTGCTCCCTGCTTCAGCTCTTCTCGGAGGTCTGCTGCTTTTGACAGCAGATACGATCGGCCGCTCGATTATTGAGCCATCCGAAATTCCAGCAGGGGTAGTTGTAGCCGTCATCGGCGCGCCTTATTTTCTTTATCTTCTCGCCAGGCAGAAAGCCTAGGTTTAACAAGGCTGCCTTTCGCCTGTATACTGGAGGCAGTAAGGAAAGGTAGTGATCATTTGTGTTTCCCATTACATTAACCATTGCTTATCTGGTTATTATCGTTATCGTAGGCTACAGCATTTATATGATGCGCCGGAAAAAGGGTCTCAGCGATTTCAAAAGTGCACTTACGCCACTCTGCTTTCTGCTCGTTCCGATAATGAACTTGATCGTGCTGTGGATGGAATGGCCGTCGATTATCAGCTGGACAGCATTTACGATTCTGCTGCTGCTGGGTGCTTACTTTATGAAATACCTGCCAAAACCTGAACCAGAACAAAATGCTTCTGAAAAATAGTTACCAGTCTCCCGGAAACCAGTTCAGCTGGTTTCTTTTTTTTGTCTAAACATATGTAATATTTAAAATGGAAAAAAACCGCTTTCTGCGCCTTTTATTAAATGAAGGAAAACCAGAATTAAAGATATATTACATGAAAATACAGGCCGCATCGTTCGCTGTGAGGGCATTATACAGTGAACTTCCAGTGAAATGGATGCTTAAATTACAAAGTATTACATATTTAACGAGGAAATGACGGGATTTCGTTTTATGATTACACTCTTCTAACAAGCATCGATCATCTATTGAATTAGCAGATTAGAGTGCCTATACTTCAACTAGTCAAACAGACACTATTGCCAATCAGCGAAACACAATAATAAACTCAGGAGGTGAACGAGCGTTATTCAAGAAAGCCGTAAAAAGGAAATACATAGATTAATCGAGTTATGGAATTCGGAACTATGTGGTATCAACGGCGAATTGATCAATAACGCTTCGTACATTTATGAAAAAATTTGTTTTAACTTCAATCGTGGGCGCAGCCCTTTTAGCAGGACCCGTTGCAGGTGCAGATGCTGCAGTAGGTGACCAGACACTTCGTGACGGAATGAATCATTCAGACGTATCCGAACTGCAGGAGTGGTTGAACGAAAACGGCCATGAAGCAGGATCTGTAGACGGCGTCTTCGGACCGAACACAAAATCCGCTGTAAAGTCTCTTCAGTCTTCTGAAGGATTGAGCGTGGATGGAATTGCTGGAAACAACACATTCGGCGCAATGGATCTGGAAGCATCAGCTGCATCTAATTCAAGTGCTTCTGCCGAAAAAGTAGCGGGAGCTTCTACAACAGAAGCCTCTCAGTCCACTGGATTTGTAAATCCGGCAAATGGACCCGTAAGCTCTGAATACGGCCCTCGCGGCGGCGGCATGCATCACGGAATTGACGTTGCATCCGGCGGCCAGTCCAACGTAGCGGTTAAGTCATCTGCATCCGGCACAGTAAAGCAGGCTACGACGATGAGCGGTTATGGTAATACCGTAATTGTAGAACACACAGTAAATGGTCAAACATTCGAAACGCTCTATGCGCACCTGGATTCTATTAATGTTTCTGCCGGAGACAGCGTCGGTCAGGGCGAATCTATTGGTATCATGGGGAACACAGGACAGTCTACGGGTACACACCTTCATTTTGAAATTCATGAAGGCGCATGGAACGGTGCGAAATCAAATGCAGTGGATCCAAGAAACTATGTCAGCTTCTAAATAAAAGTCAGCAAGCCTGCTTCCTAACGGAGCAGGCTTTTTTTATGTTTTTATTTCCTTAGTTGTTTGAAAATTGAAAAATTAATGTTTGAGGCGTATAATAAATGGATATAGTATGTACAACTAATGTTTAATAGTTAGTTGTACATTTCCCGTCCCTTAGACGCGTATCTTAATAGAAAGAAGGGAAAGGTATGAAAAAGTTTGCAGGATCGATGTTAACAGGTGTGCTGGCGTTTGGATTGGTTGGAGGAGGCACAGCTTTAGCCGACAGTCACGATACAGACGACGGAGCATCGGAAGATAGTGGAATGGTAAGAATCGTTCACGCGTCTCCTGATGCACCGGAAGTTGATGTATATGTTGATGGAGAGGCAGTGGTCGAAGGGGCGGCGTTTAAGGATGCAACAGACTATTTAGACGTACCCGAAGGGGAACGTGAAGTAGAAATTTTTGCAGCTGGAGAAGAGGGTGAAGGAGATCCTGTGATTGCAGCTACGCTTGATGTAGAGGGTGGAGAAGCGTATACAGCTGCAGCAACGAACACGCTTGACGAGCTTGAGCTGACAGTGCTTGAAGATAAACAGGATACAGCAGAAGGCATGTCAGACGTAAGAGTGGCACACTTCTCTCTTGACGCACCTAATGTAGATGTAGCGTTAACAGGTGGAGATATTTTGTTTGAAGATGCACCATTTACCGGCGTAACGGACTATCTTGAAGTAGAAGCAGGTTCTTATGATCTGGAAGTACGTCCTACAGGTACGGAAGATGTAGTACTTGATCTTGCCGGCACCGAGCTGGAAGGCGGCACGAGCTACTCTGTATTGGCTGTCGGCTTTGCAGAGGGCGATCCTGCTCTTGATGCCATTGTTCTTGCTACTCCGTCCAGTGAAAGCATGCCATCTGAAATGCCGCAGACTGGTGCAGGCGGTACTGATAACACCATGATGTATGTATTGGCCGGCATGCTGGCAGCTGGTCTTGGAGCTGGATACTATGTACGCCGCCGCGCGGGCGCTTCTTCATAGTATTGTCTTCGCGCTTCTGATTCTTTTTTTAAGCGGCAGTTCAGAAGAATACAGGGAAGCAGAAACAGCATTTACAGAAACGGCAATAGAAGAAGTTGAAGCGGCAGAAACAGGGGATCAGGTAGAAACAGTGTCTGTATCTCAGAAGGAGTCTGTAGTTCCTGCTGAAATAAAGATAGATGCTATTCAACTCGATACAGCCGTGGATGAGATGGGTTATACAGAGAGCGGGGGAATGGAAGTTCCGGATAACGGAGAGGAGACCGGCTGGTTCTCGCCGGGATTCAAGCCGGGCCAGCAGGGAAATGCTGTTATAGCTGGTCATGTAAATGACCGGTCCGGACCGGCCATATTCTATCATCTGGATAAACTAAAGCCGGGAGATCTAATTGAAGTGACTGGAGAGGACGGAGAAGCTATTACATTTGAAATGGAATCTTCTGCGTCTTATCCATATGACGATGCACCAATCCAGCAGATTTTCGGTGCATCAAATGATAGAAAGCTTCAGTTGATCACATGTACGGGAGAGTTTGATAATGATGCCGGTACCCACCGGGAAAGACTGGTAGTTACTGCATCAGCTGTAGAATAGGAAAAGAGAACCGGCTGCCTGAATGGGAAGCCGGTTTTTTTGCGCTGAAATTGGTTTAAGCGCTGTCATGAAAGGGATAAAGCTCACTTTCGCTTGCATGCCTAAACGAAGGGGCGTACAATCTGTTAAGTGATGCCGGCTGTTTATTCTTTAAGAAACAGAGCCCGGCATAAGCTCTATTTTTTTCATGAAAAAGTTTGAAGAATAGAAAGGATTCATACTTTATGCTGCTTAATGACCCCTGTTTTTGTGATGGCGACCATCGTGCTTGTCGGATTTTTCATCACAAAAAAGATGGATATATCGATTCAGACCCGAAAGTTTTTATCTTTTACCGTAATTAACTTTGCCCTTCCTGCGGTGATTGCGAACAGTATTTTTCAAACTCCGCTGGACCGGGAAATGTGGAATAACTTTGCCGTTATTTACATATTCGGTTTGGTTTTAAGCAGTATAGGAATGGCTGCTGGGTATTTTGCAGCCAAAAGCATGGGATACGACAGCAGCTCCAGGCGGCAGCTTGCGATTTTAGCAGGCTGTGGAAATACGGGATTTATTGGAATTCCTGTGGCCTATATGATTTTTGGCTCGACGATCGGTGTATATGCAGCCATTTATGACGCCTCTACGATGACGCTCGTATTTACAGTAGGAGTGCTGCTGTTAAAAGGGGAGCGCTTTTCTGTCAAACAGCTGCGTTCATTAGTCAATGCCCCGTTTATAACGCTTGTTGTGAGTCTGCTCATTGTCTCTACAGGGGTGGAAATCCCCATGTACTTTACAGAGCTGGCCGGTACGCTCGCTGGAATATCTGCGCCGCTTGCCATGATTTATCTGGGCCTGCTTATCCCGACGATTCCCTCTTCGAGCTACAAGGCGGTGCGTGATGCCTACAAACGCTTTATCGGTGCGGCGGTTTCTATCAAAGTGCTTCTGCTTCCGACAATAGCTTTTACCGCTCTTTTGTTTCTGCCGATTGAAGGGGAGCTGGCTTATATTATTGTTATTCAGGCTTCTATGCCGACATTTATTCTGGCGATTGTTCTGTTTGAACGGTATTTAGGAGATGGTTCACAGAATTTAGGTATTACAGCTATATTATTGTCGTCTCTCTTGAGTCTGCTTGTGCTTCCGATTGCTATTTTTTTAGGAACCACCTATTTATAAAGCATGAAAAACCCCTCTCGTTTTTATAAACGGAGGGGTTTTTGGTTAGCTGTCTGTATTTTCCAGCATATACTCGTTGGAGCGTATAATCGTCATCATATGATGCTGCTGAAGACTGATAAGAGCGGAGGCGGCACCGGCCAGCGCTTCGTCCTCACAATAGCTTGAGATATTGGGAAACGTCTTCTTTTTGAATGTATCTTTTCCGGCACTGTTCATACCGGTGTAAAATTCAATTACTAATCGGGATTGCTGTATATCAGTCATTAAGAAAAATCTCCTTTCACGAATGGGGATGAGGGGGAAGGATGGGGTTCAGAATGGGATGCGGAACGGGGCGGAGTCTGATGAACGGTATAAATCAGCATATCCAGCTTTTTTTCCATGCGGTGCAGCAGATAAAAAGCAATAGCCGCTGAGATGCCATGATCACTCACTACTTGAATCCAGAGATCTGCATTCACAACTGTATCTCCTTTACGTCTGAATAAAAAAAGAGGGGAGCCGGGTGCGGCCCGGCTTTTAGAGATAATTTATGCTTCGAAAATAACATCGACACTGCGGTCTACAATACGGGCATCCCGCTTTCCGACGAATAGTCCGCCGGAAGAAGTGAAAGCGGCAGAGGCAATAACAGCGTCCATTGCGGCTTCTACAGCAATGGGGTCAGCCGGTTCAATAGGCTGCTCCAACGTGATGGTTACTAGTTTTCCTTCTTCGTTCTCAAAGCGCAGTTCAAGTCGTTTATTCATTATAGGGGACAGCTCCTTTAGGTGATTGGTATATTTTTTTATGCAAGGTGGTGCAGGCTGTATTCATTCGTACGGACAATGGTGGAAACGGGAAGGGATTGAAGGGAAGCGAGAGCCTGAGCAGCTTCGTAAAGCGGAGCGCTGTCTGCGCGGTTGCGGATCTGTTGAAAGGATTTGGAAACAAATGATTCTTTTCCATCCTCTGTAAGTCCTGCGTGAAATTC